>NZ_VISW01000011.1:0-267440 GCF_007827635.1 Micromonospora sp. CNZ296 | reverse complement strand
TACATCGGCACCCTGAGCACCTGGGCCCGCCACGCCCTCGACCTCACCGTGCACCTGGTCCACAAACTCCCCAGACAACACACCTTCGTCGTGCTTCCCCGACGCTGGGTCGTCGAACGGACCTTCGCCTGGATCAGCAAGAAACGCCGCTGCGTCCGCGACTACGAACGCCTACCCACAAGCCACGCCGCCTTCGTCACCTGGGCCATGATCCACGTCATGGTCACCCGCCTGGCCCGACACACGAAACCGGCCCAGGCAACCCACACCTGAGCCGGAATCTCAAACACTCACTTATAACCGTCCTCAATACGAAATCCAGGCATGCCGATGTCACTGTCCGGAGCGGCCCGGCGCGACATCAACCGCACCGGCCTCGTGTGGCAGGCACACGGTTGGCCTCCGCTCTCGGGGTCGATGCGCTGCTCGACGGGGAGGGCTGGTCGGGATGGGTCGGGCCTGATCTGCGGGCCGACGCCGCGCTGGGGGATGGACTACAGTCGGGCCGCCGGATGACGATGACAGAGCGGGGACTTCGAATGCGCCAGCGGTTGCCCAGGAACCATCAACCCGACGACTCCTGCGGGCGGCCATTTGTGCTCTTCGACCTCGACGGGACGTTGATCCGCCCGGGCTCATCCGTGCAGCGCGCCCACATGGGGGCGATGGCCGACGCGGTGCGGGCCGCCACTGGGCTGCCGATCCTCGACTTCACATACCAGCGCGGTCACCTGTCCTACGCGGGCGTCGACCTGGCCGGTTGCACCGACGCTGGAACGATCCGGGTCATGCTCCGGCGACACCGCGTCTCCGATCGCGACATCGACGGGCTCCTGCCGACGATCGTTGCATCCATGCCGGGGCACCTGGGTCCGCTCGAGGCCGGGGGCCCCGGCGATCTCCTGCCCGGCGTCCGCGTGATGCTCGCCCGACTGCAGGAGGCCGGTATCGCGCTCGGTATGTGTACCGGCAACGCCGCCCCCGTGGCGCGGTGGAAGATGAGCCGGACCAACCTGGCCGACCTGCTCATCGACGGCGGCTTCGGTGACCGTGCGGTCGATCGGGACGACATCGTGGTGGCGGCGTCGGACGCGGTTGCCGGCGGCTGCCGGTGCGGCGTGCTGATCGGCGACACGGTCAAGGACATCACGGCCGCCCACCGAGCAGGGTTGCGCGCGGTCGGGGTGACCACCGGCCCGGCCACGGTCAGTGACCTTCTGGCGGCTGGAGCTGATGCCGTGCTCGACGGGCTTGCCGACGGGTTCGGTCGGGTCGCCGCGCTGCTCGCGCCGGTTGGCCGGGCCGCCCGCGTACCGGCGTAGCCGGCGGGCCGCCGATGGCCACGGACACGAACCGTAAGATGCAACATATGACAAGCGATGGTCGACCCCGGCGACTTGATCTAGACCGGTCGATCGACGACGAGATCCTGCTGCGTACGGTGCCCGGCGCAGTGGATTACCTGTTCGAGGAGCTGCGCACCTTCTCCGGTGCCGAGGTGCGAGTGGTGGCCCGGCGGCGCGACGCACTGCAGCTCTCCTACCGGGGAACGCTGCGTCCGCTGGCCGCGATCCGCTACTTCGACACTGCAGCGATCTGCCTGTACCCGGACCCGGATCGGCGAGTACGGGAATCCACCGAGCGTGGTGTCCTGGCCGCGTTGACCGGCGACTCGCCGCAGATCCAGTTCAGGGTGGGTGACCTGGGTGAGGCGCGCTGGGACATCCGGGACCAGTTCGAGGCCGACCCACACTGGCATAACAGCGCCGGCAACTGGGACATCAACGTCGTCGACTCGCCCGGAGGACTGGTGGGCGAGGTGGGCGAATTGTACCTGACCGAGCGGTTCGGAGCATTGTTGCGGGCACCGGCGTCCACCAATCCGGTGATCGGCGCGGTGATGGTCCGTCTGGCGAAGATCGAAGACGGGCAGACCGTACTCGACCCGTTCTGCGGAGCCGGAACCCTACTGGTACTGGCCGGCGAGATGGCCAAGCCCGGCCTGCTGATCGGCGGCGACGTCCAATCGAGCTGGGCCCGGGCGGCCCGGACCAACGTACACAGCCGCGGGCTGGACGGTTCGCTGCTGAACGTCGACGCCCAGCGTCTGCCGTTCCCCAACGGCTCGATCGACCGGATCATCGCCAACATGCCGTTCGGCAAGCGGGTCGGCACGCACAAACACAACATCCAGATGTACCCGGCGGCACTGCGTGAGATCAGCAGGGTGATGACGCCTCGGGGAAGGGCGGTCCTGCTGACCGAGGACAAGCGTCTGTTCCGGGAGACCGTCCAACGCACGCCCCTGCTACGGGTGATCAAAGAGATCCTTCTTGAGCGGGGCGGGGCCCATCCGTCGGCGTACGTCGTGGTGAAGCGCGGCAACAGTCGGGCGGTTCAGCGCTGATCGGCGCGCCGCGGAATGAAATGGACACGGTGGGGGTCCACGTCGTACAGTGAAAGGTCGACCTCCGCACCGTCTTCGACGTACGCATTGAGCTGCAGGCAACACGTACCGTCGAGGTAGTCGAGGGCGGTGGCTGACGGGGTCGGGTCGTCGTCGAGGTACGCCAACGCGAGCGAGGACAAGCCGGCCAGGTTGACGACCCGTTCGCACACCATCTCGCCGACATCGTTCAGCAGATGGGTGGGGGTCGGCCGGAAACCCAGGCGCACCTTGAAATGCTGCAGGCCAGGCTTCAGGAGTTTGCTGTAGAAGTTGATGTCGTTGCCCAGCGAGAACAGTGCGCGGCCACGGTCACGGGCCCAGTCGGCGGTGACGAGGATCGCCGCTCTGGCCGCACCCAGATCGCGCAGGGCCGGCTCGAAGGCCGCGAAGCGCATCCGGAAGATGTCGAAGTCGGGCATGTCATACATGACCCAGCCGCCAACCAGTCGGCCGTCGCGGTGGACCGTCGCCATCCGGTGTGGCGAGTCGGGTGCGAGGATCTCGTCGCGCGAGTCCCGGGCGATGTTCAGCCCCTGCTCCATGCCGTCGACCATCGAGGTGTAGATGGTCAGCCATGGATCGAACACCTCCGCCTCGATCGTCGGGTGGAACCGGATGTCGAGCCCGTCGAAGGCCGCCAGCGCCTGCCGGGACCGGCGCCGTTCCCGCCCGGACTGGGCCGACAACAAGCTGGCTCGTCCGTCCGGGATCGGGCTGACCCAACTGATCCAGGTCGGCTTCGTGTCGAACATGGGGCGCAGCTGGTCGGCCGGGTAGCGGACGGCCGTCTGAATCATGTTGACGTCGTCCGGTGGGGTGAGCCCGCCGGCCACAAGCTGATCCGCCTCGGCGTCGGTGAGCTGCAGGATCTGCATACCCGCGAAGGTCATCCGTTCCATGTCACGCCTCCACCGCGTCGCGGAGCCGGTCGGTGGTGTCCGCGCCGGCAGCCAGGCCGAGGCATCTCAGGACCAGGCCCAGACCCCGGTCGCCGCCTGGATGCGGCGGCAGCAGCAGGGTCGGCATGCCGAACCGGATGGCCGCGCCGTCGGAGTACGGGTCGTCCCCGACCATCAGGCACTGCTCGGCCTGCACCCCGAGCGCCTGGGCGGCCGTCGTGAACATGAGCTGCTGCGGCTTCTCGATCCCCAGCTCGCAGGACAGCACGTAGGCGTCGATGAGATCGTGGATGTTCGCCCGAACGAAGTGCCGCCGCAGGTCCCACCCGATGTTGCTCACCACAGCCAGCCGTAGTCCGGCCGCATGCATGGTCCGTAGCGTCGAGGCCGTGTCGGAAAAGACCTCCCACGTGGCCTCCGCCACCAGCTGCGCGTAGAGCGCATCGGCCAACTTCTCCGACATCCCGGCCATGCGGTACCTGGTGATCAGGGCGGTCCGGTGGGCCTGCGGCGAGCGGTCCCGCACCTCCTCCATCGCGATCACGGTGGGATCGGACATCGTCTGCTGGAACCGCCGGGCCAGATCAGCGGCTTGATCCTCGGTCATCGACTCACCGGCTGATTCGGCCGCCCGCAGATACGGGCCGTAGCCCGGCGGCATGGCGAACAGCGTGCCGCCGAAGTCGAGCAGTACCGCGCGGATGTCAGTCATCGATTGCCCCCGAAGCGATGGATGTGGCCGACTCGATCAGGCTGACTAGCCGCGCCGGGCTCTCCACCGGGCGGCGGCCGTCGGTGGCGATCCAGTTCACCCACGAGGTCGGCTGCATGATCAGCTACCGTACCCGGAGCCGGCCGGTCCGCGCGCACGTCTTCATGGGTGCCGTAGCCGGCCAGGACGTCCGCCGTCCGCCGTGGATCCTCGGCCCTCACCGCGGACGGCCTCGGCTGTCGGTGCCTGGGTCCCGCTTGAGTGATGTGGACGCCCGCCTGGTCCAGCAGCTGCATCCGGCCATTATGCCGATCCGGGGCCGGCGTCGGCGGGGGCCGCCGATAGCAGCGAGTGTATGTATCCTCCGTCTGACGGCACCCAGATCACGGGCTGACCGCAGTACGGGGAGGCTGATTGTCCTGGCGAACCTCGAGTTCTTTGCTGCTCGCCACCGGGACGGCACCGAGAGCGCGATCGCCCAGGTGGCCAGCGAGTTCGGCGTGGAGTGCGGGAGTCTTGGTGCCCAGCAGTCGCTGCGACCGGTGTATGTCGACCCGGTGGCCCGGTACGCGTTCCTGGCCCGAATACGCGAGGTGTTCGGGTCGGGCGACCTCGCCGCGTGCTTCGATGAGCACAGCACGATCGCAACGCTCAGTGTCCACCTACGACGGCACGCAGACCGGCGATGGTGCCTGCAGCCCGCGCCGACCGTCACCCCTCCGGACGCCCCGACGATCTACTACATCCATTCCGCGTCAGGCAACGCGTTCGCGCTGGGTGCCGCCCGACCGGCACTACCCGCCCGGATCGTCGGCATCCGCGCGGCCGGGATCGAAGGCGAGTGCCCGATTCCGACCACGGTGCGGGGCTTCGTCGAGTACTACATTCCGCAGCTGAAGGCGTTCCAGCCACGTGGACCGTACCGGCTCTGTGGGTTCTCGGCTGGCGGCACGATCGCCCATGCGATCGCTGTCGAACTGCTGGCGGCCGGCGACGAGGTCGACCTGCTCGCGCTGTTCGACAGCGAGCCGCCCGCGCGAGACCGGGCGCCGCTGTCACAGTCGGACGTCATTCGGTACCGACTGATCGGGTTGCTGCGGCGTACCGGTTATCCGATCACCTATGACGATCAGCCGCCGACCATCGCCGAGGGGCACGCAATTCTGCAGGAGCGGCAGGCTTATCCGTTGGACACGAACGCGGATTCGCTGCGCTGTCGGCTTGAGGTGTTCGCTCGCACCCTGCAGGCCACCGCCACCCACGAGCCGGGCTGGTTTCCCGGTGACGCGCATTTCTTCCTCGGCGCCCACCCGGCCGACGTGACGGAACGATGGCGCCGCCACGTTGGCCGGCTGCACACCTACTACGTCGGGGGTGAGCACTTCGAACACAAGCTGTTCGCCGACCCGCGATTCAACGGACCGTTCTCGGCGCTCCTGCGGAACGTGTCCGGGCGCGGCCGCCCTGCGGGCCCACGTGGGCTCACCGCGCCGCTGACCGGTCGGCAACTGGCGATCTGGGCCACGACGGCCGTCCGGGGCGCGCCCACACCTCCGGTGGCGGTCCGGCTGAGCCTGCCAACGGGTGTCACTCCGGCCGACGTCCGGAGCGCGGTCGACCAGTTGGTCGCCCGGCACGCGGCCCTGCGCACCGAGATCGAGGTCCTTGACGGCGTTCCTGTGCAGCGCATCCATCCTCCGCAGCATCCGGCGCTGACCCGCGCGGTCGACGCGGTCACCGCCGCCGACGCCGGACCGCCTTCGGCGCCGGGCCCGTTTCCGTTGTGGGACCTCCGCCTGTCCGACCGTGGCGGGCCGGCCGTCGAGGTACGCATTGATCACACCGTCGCCGACGGCCGTGCGGTGGCGGTGCTCGCCGAAGATCTTCAGCGGTTGCTGGCCGGGACGTCGGACACCACCCAGGCGGCAGCCGACAGCACGGTGCGCTACGCCGACCTCGCGTTGCGGGACCGGCAGTCGCTCGACCCGCGACGAAACAGTGGTCCCCACGAGTTCTGGTCCGAGCGGCTGGCGGACGCAGTCGGGCGGTTGGTGCCCCCGGGCCGACCGGCACCGGCGCGGTGGGTTCCGGTGGTGGATGCGCCGCGCACCTGGACCCAGCTGGACGGTGTCGGGCACGCCGCCGACGCCAGCCCGGCGGTCGTCCGGTTGGCGGTATCGGCCCTTGCGCTGTCGCGGCTGACCGGGTGCACCGACCTGACGATCGGCATCCTGGCCGACTTCCGTACGCCGGCGACGAGGGACCTCGTGGGTTGCCTGGTCGGGGTCCTGCCGATCCGTGTCCGGGTCCAGTCAGGCCGGTCGTTCGTGGACCTGGTCAACGAGTGCCAGGAGCAGTTCGAAGATGCCGCGGCGCACAGCGGAGTGGGTTACGACTCGATCGTCGAGGCGTCGCGGCGCGGCGCCAACGGGCCGGGCATTCAGCTCGACGTGCTGCTCAACCATCTGCCCGAGCCGGAGATCGTGCACGGTGCGGTCCGGGTTCACGAGCACCACCTCGGGGCGGGCTTTCCGTTGACGATCGCGTCCCGCGGCACTGGCGAGCGGACGAGCATCGCCCTGATCAACGGGACCACTGGGCTGAGCGATCGGCAACTGGGCCGTTGGGCCGAAGCGTTCGGCCTGCTGGCGGCGGACGCGGCCGCCCGCCCGCACGTCGAACTGCGGCACTTGCGCTCGGCCGTGACTACCGATCGGGCCCCGGCGACCCGGGCCGAGGTGCCGGTAGCGGTGAACGATGTGATGGAGCGGTTCGTCGCGGCCGCGACGGCCGGGCCGGACCGGGTGGCCGTGGTTGATCGCGGTCGCGAATTGACGTATCGGCAACTGCAGGAGGCGGCGGGAAGCGCCGTCGAATCTCTGCGCGCGGCCGGCGTGCGACCGGGCGATCGGATCGGCCTGTACGCGCATCGGGGTGCCGAGTTCGTGATCGGGCTGGTGGCGGCCCTGTCCGTCGGAGCGGTGGCCGTCCCGCTCGATCCCGGCCAGCCGTCGGCCCGGTGCCAGGCGTGCTGTGAGATCGCTCGGCCCCGGTTGGTGATGTCGGTGGGCGCGACCGTCGACGAGGCGACCTCCCGCTACCTGGCCAACGCCGGCGTGCCCCAGCTCGAGGTCGATCCGACCCGGCGTGCCCGGCCTGCCTCGCCACTGCCCGCCATCCCGGAGGCCGGCTACGTCTTCTTCACCTCGGGCACGACCGGCCAACCCAAGGGTGTCCTGGGCGCGCGGGCCGGCCTGAGTCACTTCCTGCAGTGGCAGGCCACCCAGTTCCGGTTCGGCGCCACCGACCGGGTCGGCGCGATCACCGGGATCACCTTCGACGTCGTGCTGCGCGAGGTGCTGACCGTGCTCACCGTCGGCGGCACCGTCGTGTTCGGCGACCCGCTGCAAACCGGTGAGCAGATCCGGGACTGGGTGCGGGCTGACTCGGTCACCGTGCTGCACGTTGTGCCGTCACTGGCCCGCACCTGGTTGGACACCTGCGACGGTCCCGGTGAGACGCCGCTGCGGCTGGTGTTCTTCGCCGGCGAACCGTTGCAGGCCGACGACGTGCGGCGGTGGAAGGCTGCGTTCGGCCCGCAATGCCGGGTGATCAACCTGTACGGGCCGACGGAAACCACACTGGCGAAGTTCTGGTACGAGGTTGAGGATGCCTGCCCGGACCCGTTGCCGGTCGGTTGGCCGCTGCCGGAAACCGAACTCGCGGTGGTGGCGTCCGACGGCCGGCGATGCGGCACCGATGAGCCTGGTGAGGTGTGGATCGGCACGCGGTACCGGTCGCTGGGCTATCTCGGCGCCACCGCAGATCCGGCGAGCAGGCTTCCGGGTGAGGCGGCGACCGAGCCGCCGTGGTACCGGACCGGTGACCTCGGTTCGTACGACTATGACGGTCGGCTGTTTCTGCGCGGTCGGCTGGACGACCAGGTGAAGGTGAACGGGGTGCGGATCGAGCTCGCGGAGCTGACCACACTGCTGCGCGGCCTCCCCGGCGTCCGCGATGCCGTCGTCGTCCCGCGGCCCAACGCCGCCGGCACCGAACTTGTCGCCTTTCTGGTCAGCGACGGAACGAACTGGGCAGCGACCCGGGCCAGCGCCGCCGCGGCCGTCGCCCGGTGGATGCCGGCCGGGGTGGCACCGTCCCGCTTCGCCCGCGTCGACTCCCTTCCCCTACGCCCCAGCGGCAAGGTGGACCGGGAGGCCTTGCTCGCCGCCCTACCCGAAGCGGTACCGAACCCACCCGACGTCCAGTGGTCCCCGGCCGAGGCCCGGGTTCGAGCGATCTGGGCCGAGATCATCGGTAACCCCGGAGCCGGCCCCGATGACAGCTTCTTCTCGGCTGGCGGCGACTCGCTGGCCGCGGTACGACTGGCCGCGCGGCTCAGTGCGGAGTCGGGCGTACCGGTGGCCCCGGCGGACTGCCTGCTCCACCCGACGGTGGCGACGCAGGCGGCGTTGCTCACCGCGGCTACCAGAGGTCGAGAACGCCCTTGATCCGTGAGGCGTGCTCCAGCCGGCGCAGCACGATCAGACCGACCACCAGGTACCCCGCCCCAACCAGGAGCTCGACGCCCAGGTCGGGCAGGACGGCGCCGAAGGTCTGACCGTGCTCCAGATCCCGGGCGGCGGCCAGGCCGTGGGTGAGCGGCAGCCCCGAGGAGACAACGCGCAGCCAGTCGGGCAGCCGATCAAGCGGAATGTTGGCTCCGGTCAGGCCGAGCAGGATCATGTTCACCAGGTTGGAGCCGATGAAGACGTCGCGGTACCGCAGGCCCAGCGACCCGACCAGAACGCCGAGCGCGGTACACGACGTCACGCTGAAGAGCAGCGCCACGAAGATCGGGCCGAGCGTCGCGTACGGCACCCGGACTCCCGTGATGAGCGAGCCCACCAGCAGGCAGAACGTCGAGACCAGCAGCCCGTTGAGGATGATCGGGGCACCCCGGCCGAGGAAGACGGCGATGCGGCTGGCCCCGGTCGCCAGGATCGGCGCCAGTGTTCGGGTCGACCGCTCGTTGGCGATCGCCATGGTCATACCGAAGATCGTGGCCGTCGTGCAAGTCTGGAACGCGTTGCCCACCAGGTAGAACTGCTTGCTCTCGACGCCGTACCGGCTGCCCGTCGTCACGAAGAACACGATCTGCAGCAATGGGCCCAGCAACATGATGGGGATGTAGGCGCTAGGCGCGATCCAGTTGAACAGCGCACGGTAGCCCAACGTGCCCGACGCGATCGCCAGTCGCACAGTCTTCACAGCAGCTCCAGCGTTCCACGGACCCGGGCCACGAACATGGTCCGCCGGACCAGGAATTGGCCGATCACGAAGTAGACGGCGGATATTCCCAGGGCCCAACCGACCGACTGCAGTGCCGCTTCGCCGTGCAGCGCCTGGTCCAGCGCCCGGTTGCTCCAGGTCGGGGCGAGCGCGTACGACAGTGGCCGCAGCACCGCCGGCAGGTCCTCGACCGGCGTCACGAACCCGCACAGCAACCAGATCGGGTAGCTGAGCAAGTTGGTGATGACGTTCGACTGGGGATACAGGGCGAGCAGGTTGGCCAGCAGTACACCGAGCAGGCCAACCGCGATCAGTGCGCTAAGCAGCGCGATGAGTATCATCGGGAGAGCCGACAGGCCTGGCAGCGATACCGAGAACGCGAAGACGCCGAGCAGGGTTGCTACGCCCATGGCGTACAGGCCGTGCACGGAGCTGCCGATGCCGACGCCGGTCAGCATGGCGTAGAACGGGGCCGGCGACGACGCGAGGTGGGCCAGCGTGCCCTCGGCCCGCATCGACTGGAACATGTTCGCCGAGCCGAACAGCGCGGCGCTCCAGATTCCGATCTGGGCGACCCCACCGACGACGCTGAGCCGGTCGGTGTCCGAGCCGGCGGTCGCCATCACGATCAGCGCGATGACCAGAGGCTCGCCGAGCACAGCGAGCAGGAAGAAGCCGGACGCGCTGATGGTGCGTAGCTGCAACCGGGCCATCACGAAGGCGGTCGACAGCCAGCCGCTGCCGGGGCTCACGCCGATACCTGGTTCCGGACGGCGTCTCCCTGCCGCTGGGCCTCCGCCAACCGCGTCACGTACGCATCCTCGAGGTTCGGTGCCCGGGTGACCACGCGGCCGATCCGAACGCCGGCCAGCAGCTGGTGAATCGCCGCCTCGGTCCGCTCGTGGTCGTGGGTCTGGACCTCGAGAAGCTGCGCGGCGCCACGGTGACCGGCCGTCACGGCGACTACCGAGGGCAAGGCCTCGATCCGGGCGATCACGTCGTCAGGCACACCGAACGCCTCGACGTCAAGGATCCGCAGGCCCTCATCGGTCCGCTTCAGCTCCTGTGGCGTGCCGCGCGCGATGATCAGACCCTGATAGATGATGGCGATCTGGTCGGAGAGCTCGTCGGCCTCGAACATGTAGTGCGTCGTGAGCAGGATGGTGGTGCCGGCCGAGCGCAACCGGGCCACGACCTCGCGCAGTTCGCGGGCGCCAACCGGGTCGATGCCGTTGGTGGGCTCGTCGAGGAACAGCACCTCGGGGCGGTGCAGCATGCCGCGGGCAAGCTGCAGCCGTTGCCTCATGCCACGCGAGTAACCTTCGACCCGGCGGTCGGCGTCGGCGGTCAGGCCGACAACGTCGACCATCTCGTCGATGCGACGCTTCTGTTCGCGATGGTCCAGCCCGTACAGATGGGCGAACAACCGCAGGTTGTCACGACCGGAGAGACGCTCGTAGACCCCGCGGTCGCCGCCCAGCACCAGCCCGATCCGTTGGCGGACCGCCTGTGCCCGCGACACGACGTCGAACCCAGCCACCTTCACCGCTCCGGCGCTCGGTACCAGCAGAGTCGACAGCACTTTGATCAGCGTCGTCTTGCCGGACCCGTTGGGCCCCAGCAGGCCGAACAGCGTGCCCCGCTCGATGTCGAGGTCGATGCCCCTCAGCGCGGGCCGGTAGGTGACGCGGCCGAGCCGCAACGTGGACGATGTGTAGCCACGTTCCAGCTTGCGGATGCTTACCGCAGCGGCGTCCGAGCCGGCCAATTGCGCCTCCAGTGCATCGGGGTGTCCACGGCCGCCCCACGCCGGCCGCTACGCCTGATCGGTCACGACCAACTCAGCCTGAATCGCGGCGACAAGGCTGCTGAGCGTGCGGTTGTTGGCAATCAACCGGAAGCGTAGCCGGTGGCCGAGAGAGCGGCTGACCTTGGCCATCAGTTCGGCCGCACGTAGCGAGTCCCCGCCGATCTTGAAGAAGTCGGCGTCCGGCGCGGCACTTCCCGGCCCCAGCAGCTCGGTCCAGGCCGCCACGACGACCGTTTCGACATCGGCCGTCGCCCCGCCGGTGCGCTCGTGCATCCCCCGCCTCGCTCCCCCCGTGGTCACCGCGCCCGGCTCGCAGGCCCTGCTTGTATAACAGATGCTCTTGGGAGCGACAACTGCGCCTCTCAGCGATGAACGCCGGATCGCGGAAGTCCACACTGGCTCACATCTATCGAGATAAATCGATTCCGTCGGGGCATCATGGCGACCGTGGCGGGGGTAGCATGGCCCAAATCTTCTGGTGGGCGCGGGCCGCGGGTGGCCGCGATGCCCAAGACGCAGGGCAGCCAGTCAGTAGCGAAGGTTGGTCAGAATGCACATGGACAGCGAGACCCGGGTCAGCAATCGTGAGCTGAACATCCGCGAGTTCGAGCGGCGCCAGGCGGTCCTGTCGAGCCTTCCCCGGGTGTTGTTCGTCGAGTTAACGGAGAACTGCAACCTGTCCTGCACGATGTGTCGCTCCAACGGCCCGTTCGACCGCAGCCGCAACATGAGTCCGGAGCTGTTCGATGCGGTCGCGGCCGAGCTGTTCCCGACGGCGGAGATCGTCGACCTCCGCGGCTGGGGCGAAAGCACGGTTCTGAAGGACTTCCCCGCCTACGTGGAGAAGGCGCTCGACTACGGTGTCCGGCTCCGCCTGGTGACCAACCTGACCGTGCCGAACGAGGTGCTGTGGCGTCGGTTGGTGAGTACGCGATCGTTGATCGCGGTCTCGTTCGACGCCGCCGAGCCCGAGACGTTCGCCGCTCTCCGACCGGGTGCCAAGCTGAACGTCATCCTGCGGAACCTGGAGATTCTGGCCGATGAGGCGGCGGTCAGCGGCGTCGGCACCGCCGGCATCCACTTGAACGTCGTGGTTCAGCCGGCCGCCATCGCGGAACTGACCGGCATCGTGCGACACGCCGCTCGGTTGGGCATCCGGGTCCACCTGAACCCGCTGTCCACCGGACACGACGACCCTGACAACCTGCGGTTCCACCGGGCCGAGATGTCCGCCGCGCTGGCCGAGATGGCCGCGGTAGCGGAAGCGGAACAGGTCGACGTTCAGCTCAACACCGCCCTCGACCCGTCCTGGTCGTTAATGGAGCACGCCGACAAGACTTGCACCCATCCGTGGATGTACTGCTACGTCAACTACCGGGGCCAGGTCGGCTTCTGCGATCATCTGATCGGCGTGCCCGACCAGCAGTACCTGCTGGGCGATCTGACCACGCACTCGTTCGCGGAGATCTGGAACGGCGAACTCTATCAACGGCTGCGCACCGAGCACAGCGGCGGCGTCCTGTCCAACCGTTTCGAGGAGTGCCGGTGGTGTTATCGCAATCGGTACATCGACTTCGATGAGGAGTCGTACCCGCCGTACGCCGAGCATCGGGTGATGCTCGACCAGGCCAGTTGCAAAGGTTTCACGGTCGGGCCCGATGAACCGCACCGACGGGTCCTGCCACTGACCGTCAACGCCTGACCCCGCGCCGAGGAGTTGGCATGTCGCAGGAGCTTCCCCGTATTTCGGTCATCGTGCCCAACCATAACCGGACCCCGCCGCTGCGGGCCACGCTGCGGTCACTGCACCGGCAGCACCTCGAAAACGACTGGTTCGAGGTGATCGTGGTCGACGACGGGTCGGCGGTTCCGGTGGAGCCAGACATCGCCGACCTGTTGACCGGCGGCCCATCGATCCAGGTGATCCGCAACGACACCGCCGTCGGCGCGCCGGCGGCCCGGAACATCGGCGCTGCCCGGGCCCGCCATGAAGTGCTGCTTTTCCTGGACGCCGAGTGTATGGCGCACCCGGGGCTGCTGGCCGCTCACGCGCGGGCGCACCAACTCTTGTCGGCCTCCTACTGTGGCTACACCTCGGCCCGGGAACTGACGCCCGAGCAGTGGCCCGTCCTGCTCGGATCGGACTGGGACTTCGAGGACACCGAGACGGTCTTCCGGGCGGTGGAGCGCAATCCGCTGTTGCACGATCCGCTGGTCGACCTGCTGGCCGAGCCGGCCGCGACGGACTGGGCGTTCTTCTGGACGTCGGCGGCCAGCGTACCGGCCAAGGCGTTTCATGATGTCGGTGGCTTCGAGACCGCATTCGAGGTGAAGGGCGTCGAGGACATGGAGCTGGCCTACCGGATGGCGCGCATCGGCCTGCCCACATACTTCTTGCCCGACGGCATCTGTTTTCACCAGCCGCACGATCGGCCGAGGCACATGGAGCTGATCCGGGACCGGCGAAACGACCACATCATGTTGGCGCTGCACCCGGAACTCGAGGTGGAGGCGGTGTGTGCCTTTGGGGTGCTGCCGGCCCGCGGTCTGTTCCCGGCCCTGCACGCATTCGGGCAGCGGCTCCCGGCGACCTCGGGCGACTGCGCCAAACTGGGCGATCTGGCCGAGGTGCTGGCCCTCATCGATGCGGCAGACGGCCGCACGCTGCTGCTCGGGGATCCAGGTGGCTGGCCGGCGACCACGGCAACGCCGCACGCGGTCGTCTTTCCGGGACAGGCCGGCGGGCCCGACGTGACGCACCGACTGCTCGGGGCGAGGCTCCCGTACGCCAACCAGGAGTTCGCAGTCGGCATCATCACCGACTACTGGCGGTCGTTGCCTGAGCGCACGCTCTGCCGCGTGCTGGACGAGCTGCTGCGAACCTGCCGGGAGGTGATACTGCTGGCCGACGTCAGCACGGCACCGCCAGCGGTGCCCGATGCCGACCTGGCCGCTGCGTTGGCGGTGCATGACCGACCGTTCTGGGAGTTCACCGTCCGGCTTCGGCGTGAGTTGCACGAATTCCAGTTCACCGCGATGCAGGAAAAGGCAGGGGTTCGGTCCTACCGGGTCACCGGGCGGGACTGGTTGACGACGACCGTTGCCGACGCGCTCGATGGGGTGACCGTACGGCGGTCCGGACCGAATGATGGGGATGAGGTCGAATAGTGAGTGTCCTGAGCGCACAGCAGCGCGACTACTTCCACACCTATGGATTTCTGGTCCTTCGCGGCTTCCTGTCCGCTGAGCTGAACGCGGAGCTCGAGGCCGAGGTACGCCGGAGCCTGAGCGAGAACTACACCATCGAACCGTCCGCGCATCGTCGCCCGGCGACCGGGGATGACAGCGTCTTCCTGCCCATGATGGGTCCTCGTACGCCGGTCAGCCGTGCCCTGGTGGCCGACGAGCGGCTGGTCGAGATCGCGCAGGTACTGCTGGGCGGCGGCGTGATACCTAAGCCCGCCAAGGGGAACTTCTACAACGACGCCTCGTTCTGGCACAGCGACTCGTTGAGTCGGGACCTTCAGGCCATCAAGGTGGTGACCTACTTCGACGCCCTCGACGGTCCGTCCGGCGCGCTGCAGGTGATGCCGGGCTCGCACTGGCCCGACCTGTTCGACAAGCTGGCAGCGTTCCGGGCGGCGTGGCCGTGGTCGACCGGAACGGACAGCGAAGCGGTCGAAGAACGCTGGTGGCCGGGGCAGGTCCTCGCGACCCAGCCGGGTGACGTGATCATCTTCGACGTGCACCTCTGGCACGCCAGTCTCGGCGGCAGGGATCGCACGCAGTGGAGCGTGTCATACGTGGCTGAACCTACCAATGACCAGGAACGGGACGCCGTTCGGGCGTACCTCATGTCCTTCATGGAAGCCGGCCACGAGTACAACGACGAGAACTATCCGTACTTCGACCCGGACTGGGCGACCGATGACACCGGGCCGTTCGCCCGCGGACTGAGGGCGATCGACTACGCCGCATCATTGCGCTGATCCGACCATTGGCCGACAACAGGGGACGTTTGTGACCAACTTACTGATCACCGAGCTGCCCGCTCATGCCCGGATCGTGATCGTCGGCGGCGGCATGGCGGGGCTGGAGCTCGCCGCCGAGCTGGAGCGGCGCGGCCAGACCGGCGTGCTCGTCCTCGAGGCCGGACCGGCCGCCGACCCGCGCCACGTGTCGTACGCGTACGACCCGGAAAAGGCTGCCGAGGTGAGCTCTCAGCCGGAGTCCGACGAGTACTTCCGGCGGTCGTGGACCTCCGACTCGCCGCCGTTCTACGACAGGAACTCGGGACTTCGCGCTCGCCTCGGCGGGCGATCGCTGTACTGGTTCGGCCTGGTGCTGCCGCTGGAGCCCTGGGCACTGGCCGGGTCGGCGTGGCCAGCGTCGATCGTGGCCGACCTCACCGAGTCGTGGCGGGGCGGCCGGTCTCTCTATGACCGACTGTCGGACGATCTGGGCGTGCCGCTGCGCGGGTACATCGACCCGGCCGATGCCGGGCCCGAGACAATCACCCTGGGCGGACACGTGTTCGGGCCGGCGCCTCGGGCCTACCGCGGTACCGACGACCGGTGGTGCGCCTACTCACCGCTGGACCATTGGCGGGATCCGCAGACCGGTGAGTCGGTGGGTGCGCGTGGCGGCGTCGAGGTGGCCTGCGATACCGAGGTCGAGTCAGTCGTCGTCGGCGGCGGCAGGGCGACCGGGGTACGGGTACGCCGCGCCGACACCGGCGAGATCCACGACATCACGGCCGACGCGGTGGTGCTCTGCGCGGGCACGGTGGACAGCGGTCGACTCGCCATCGACGCGATCCAGCAGGCCGAGCCCTCGGCGCCGGCCCACCTGTTCGGGCTGAGCGACCACCTGGCTCAGGGCTTCGCGGTCGAGGTCGAGCCCGGCGCGGCACCCGACAGCCCACTGCGGTTGGGGAGCTTCACCGCGGTCGGCGACGGATCGGCTCGGTCGAACTTCTTTCTCGAGGTGGAACCGACCGAGGACGGGCGGTGGCGTGTCACGGTGACCACGCTGGGTGAGCAGGAGCCGGGCGCCAACGGGCTGATCCGGGTGCCCGGCGAGGCCGGTGACCAATGGCGGGTGCGGGCCGAGATCGGTCCGCGAGATCGCGACGTGCTCCGAGCCCAACAGGAAGAGCTCGAGCGGATCTGGGAAGCGGTCCGTCACCTGTACGACCTCAAGCCTCACCGGCTTGAGTTCGCGGAGTACGGCGCCGCGTCACCGTCGTCCGACGTACCGCCCGGCACCCCGTACACCGGCAAGGGCACACTGGGGACGCTCCAGCACGAGGGTTGCCTCGTGCGTATCGGCGACACGCTCGACAGCGACCAGCAGTTCGTCGCTGTGGCCAACCTGTACGCTGCCGGGCCGACGACGTTCCCGCGGATGGGGGCGGCCAACCCGACCCTGACGACCCTGGCGTTGTCGCGACGGCTGGGTGCGCACCTGGCCGACCGGCCCGGCAGCGCGGACCGCTAACGTCCGCCGGTTGGAGCTGCTGCGGTCAGCCGTAGCAGCTCCAACCGGTCAACCTTGCCGTTGGCCGTGACCGGTAGATCGTCCACGGTTCGCAGCACCTCCGGCACCATGTACTCGGGCAGCAGCCGGCTCAGGTGGACCCGCATCGCCTCGACATCAAGCTGGCCGCGGCGGCTGGTGTAGAATGCCACCAGCCGTCTGTGCCCGCAGGTGTCATCGGCTACCGCGACAGCCTCGTCCACCAGCGGGTGGGCCGACATCGCGGCTTGGACGTCGCCGAGCTCGATCCGGTATCCCCGGATCTTCACCTGGTCGTCGAGTCGCCCGAGGAACTCGATGTTGCCGTCGGGCCGCCATCGGGCGCGGTCGCCTGTCCAGTACATCCGGGCAGCGCCACCACCGAACGGGTCCGGCAGGAACTTCCGTGCGGTCAGCTCCGGATCGCCGAGGTAGCCCTCGGCCACACAGATACCAGCTATGTACAGGTCTCCGGCCTCGTTGACGGGGCAGGGCTGCCGATCGGCATCGAGAATGTGGTACCTCGCGTTCTGCATCGGCCGGCCGTACGGGACGCTGCGCCAGTGGTCCTCGACCGTGTCGACCACGAACGCGTTCGACCAGACGGTCGCCTCGGTGGCGCCGCCCAGCGCGATCACCTCAGCCCGGGGGAAGAACTCCCGGATCGTGCCCGGCATGGCCAGGGGAACCCAGTCGCCGCTGAGGAAGACCCGCCGTAGTGACTCGATCGGCCCGGCATCGCCGGCCGCCGCGCGTGCCGTCGCCGCCGACAACAGCACAGCCATGGCGGCCGGCGCAGAGTCCCAGAACGTCACCCCGCCGGCCTCGATCGCGTCGAGCAGTGCGTCGGGATCGGCTAGCTCATCGTCCGCCACCAGGCGGACGGCTGCGCCGGCAGCGAGCGTGCCGAAGACGTCGTACACCGAGAGGTCGAACGCGAACGAGGTGACGAACAGCAGGATGTCCTGCTCCGTCACGCCGAAGGTCCGGTTGACCCAGTCGATCAGATGGACCACCGAGCGCTGGGTGACCATGACACCCTTCGGATGGCCGGTGGAGCCTGACGTGAAGATGCAGTATGCCAGGTCGGATGGCTGGCCGACCGCGGCCGGAAGGGGTTCGACCGCCGTCATGTCCCGAGCGCCCCACAGCTGAGGCCGGACCACCCCGGGCTCGGCGCCGCCCGGGCCGAGCACCACGTCGTAGCGGCGACCCAAATAAGGGTCGTCGCGCAGCGGCGTGTCGGCTCGGTCGACGATCGTGACACCGCCGTGATCGGCATGGCGCCCAGTGAAGTACCGCCGAGGAACGGCCAGTAGCTCGGGCCGGTCGGCGTACACCGGATCAACGACGTCGGCGACTACGAGGTGCCCGCCCGGGGCGAGCAGTCGACGGCACTGGTCCATGACGTCCGTCAGATACCGCGTACCGGGAAAGAACTGGATCGTGCTGGCCAGCACGATCAGATCGAAGGGACCGTCAACCAGCTCGCTGACCTGGTGCGCGAAGCCGTGGACGAGTTCGACGGACGCTCCGGTCCCGTCAGCCCAGGCTCGGATGCGGGCCAGGGCGACCCGGGATGGATCGACGGCGACGTAGTGGCCCGCCGATCCGGCGAGCTCGGTCAGAATCAGCCCGGATCCACAGCCGATTTCCAGTACGCGTGTCCCCGGGTTGACGAACGGCGCGGCCAGGCCGACCACGTGACACTGGTAGGCGTCGGCGCGGGCGATGTCCGCCGTAGGATCGGTGTCGTCACGGAGGCCGAAGCCGGCCGCGCGATGCGGTTCCGGCTGCTCGGCCACTGTGTCCCATAGGTCCTCCACCGCGTCGGCATCGAGCATCCGCTCGAGATCGGGTGGATCGCCGTCGACCAGGTGGATGTCGGTCAGGGCGGGCGCCAGTTCGATCAGCCCCGGCACGCGGCCGGCGTGGGCGCGATCCACCACCAGATGCCGGCAACCGGCCTGATTCAGCGCGTCGGCTATCCGGGGCAGGGGCCATCGGGGGTCGATCGGCACGTACGCGGCGCCGGATCGGTTGATGCCGAGCAGCCCTCGGATCCCGGCCGTGTGGTGCCCGCAGAGGAAGCCGACGTACTCCCCCGGCCCGACGCCGCGTCGGCTCAGGTGGGCCGCCACCTGAGCCGACGCGGTCCGCAGAGCGGCATGGGTGTAGGCGACACCCGTGCCGTCCACCAGGGCCGGACGGTCCGGAAACCGCGCGGCCGCGCGATCCAGCAGCTCGGCGAGGAGCAGCGATCCGTCGTACGGCTGCTCGGTGCGAAACCACTCCGGGTCGGGCAGCCGCCATCCGGCTGAAACACTGGAACCATCGCCTGTACGCACTTCCGCCCCCATCGACCAGCGCCGGCCTGCCGAACATCTGGCACGATAGCGGCTCGCGACCGGGCGCACCGGCCCGTCAGACCTCCGCCGGTGCCGTCGAGCCGCTACGCAGTTCCGGTAACACCTCATCGGCCAGTAGACGGATGTGGTCGATATCGTGGACATCCGGAAGCTGAAGGTAGATCCGCTCGCAGCCGGCCGCTGCGTACTCGCGGACGCGCCTCACCACCTCGTCCGGACGGCCGCCGGCTTTGCGCTCCCGATACCGTTGCGGTGTCGAGCCGCCGGCCGATGCCCGGGCGGCGAACTCCTGCTCGGTCCGTCCGCACGCGACTGCCACCGCAGCCGAGTAGACCAGCTCGCCCGGATCACGGCCGATCGCCTCGCAGGCGCGCCGTAACCGGGCGAACTGGTCGGTCATCTCAGCGGCGGTCGCGTACGGCACGTTGAACTCGGACGCATACCGGGCGGCCAACGCCGGAGTTCGTCGCGGACCGAGGCCGCCGACGATGACCGGTAGGCGGTCCTGCTGCGGCTTGGGCAATCCGCGGCACTCGACCAGCTGGTAGTGGCGGCCGGTGAAGGTGACCCGCTCGCCGATCCGGCACGACCACAGCCGCGTGATCACTTCGAGTTGTTCGCAGAGCCGGTCCAGTCGCGTGGAAGGCGCGGGGAGGCCGATCCCGAACGCCCGATGCTCATCGGCCCACCACCCCGCGCCGAGCCCGAGTTCCACCCGACCGCCGGACATGCGGTCGACCTGAGCGACCTGGACGGCCAGCACGCTCGGATGCCGGAAGGTCGCGGCGCTCAACAGCGTGCCGAGCCGGATCCGGTCGGTCTCCCGGGCAAGGCCGGCCAGCGTGACCCAGGCTTCGACCGGGCCGGGCTCGCCGTCGCCGTCCCCGAAGGCCATCAGGTGATCTGCCACGAAGAACCCACCGAAGCCGCCGTCTTCGACAGCCCGGGCCGCCCGCAGCACGTCCGCGTACGTCGCGCCCTGATGCGGTTCCGCCACTATTCGCACGTCCATCGGGCAGCAATATGCCACATCAGGCCCGGCTGCGAAGGACCCCGAATCACGGGATAGTCAACTCTCGACGATGTGTGTAGGGTGGCCCGATGCCGCATGATCGTCGGCACTACGGGGGTGACATGGTTACGGGCTGGACGCCGCAACGACTGTCGCGTCGGGCGCGTACTGACCTGGCCTCTCTGTGGTTGCGACGGCGGCTGCGTCGGGGCGAGCCCTACCGGTCGGCGCCCGTATGGGCCACGGTGGCTGGGGCCGATGTGGAGACGTTCAATCTCGACACGTTGAGCTACCTGGTTCGTGAGATCTTCGTCGACGGCTGCTACGAGATGGGCGATCTGGGCGACCGCCCCACGATCGTCGACGTGGGAGCCAACATCGGCCTGGCGTCGCTCTACTTCCGTCGCCGCTATCCGCGGGCGTCGATTACCGCCATTGAGGCGGACCCGGACGTGTTCGCACTGCTGGACCGCAATCTGCGCCGCAACGTCGTGGCCACCCACCTGACCACCCACCACCTGGCTGCCCATGGCCGTGGTGGTTCGGTCGCGTTGTACCGTCGAGCGGCCAAGCCGGGTCGGCTGACCACCAGCGTCGAGGCGCACCGCGGCGGACCGGAGGCGGTCGACGTTCCGGCGCGCCGGCTGTCTGAGCTGATACCGGGGCCGATCGATCTCCTCAAGGTCGACATCGAAGGCGGCGAGCATGGTGTCATCGCCGAACTGGCCGAGGCGGGCGCTCTGGTCCAGGTACGGCGCATCGTGCTGGAGATGCACTCGTCAGGCGACGGCGACGACCGGGTTCAGGCAACCCTCGATCACCTTCGACGCTGCGGTTTCCAGCTCCTGATGGGCGATGGGGCCAGCGACCTTCGGGGTCTGGGGACAGGCACCGCCATCGTGAGAGCGATCCGTTGACCGCGTCGCGGCCCGGCTCGGAGAGGAACGCATGCAAAGCCTGGGAATCGGGCAGGTCGGCGTGGGTGGCATCGCAGCCACTCATCGTGAAGGTTATGACGCCCTCGGCCTTTCGGTAGTCGCTGGTTACGACATCGCCACCGCCGCGCTGGCCGGTTTTCGCGAGGAGCGCCCCGACGCGGCCGCGTACGACCAGCTGTCCGCCCTGCTTGCCGACCCCGCGGTCGGCGTGGTGGACGTGGCCGCGCCGCATCAGCAGGGGCTCCGGACCGAGCTGCTGGAGGCCGTGCTGAAAGCCGGAAAGCCGGCGTTGGTGCAGAAGCCGCTGGCGGTGTCCTATCCAGAGGCCGAACAGATCGCCGTTCTGGCGGAGCGGTTCGGAGTGCCGGTGATGGTCAACCAGAACATGTGCTTCGCGCCGAACCTCCTTGGCCTGCAGCACCTGGTATGCGTCGAGCGGTTGATTGGTACTCCGTCGTACGCGCAGATCCGGACGGAAGCGAAGTTCGACACGGACCGCCATCCCTGGTACGGCCGGTACACCCGGTGGTGGACCGCTGCGGTGGGGGTGCACCACCTGGCGCTCGCCCACCACCTGCTGGGGCCGCCGGAGACCGTCTACGCCCTCATCGGTCACGAGCCCGGCCAGCCGGGTGTCACCGGCAACGACGGTTACGGACACCTGGCCCTGAAGTACGCCAACGGCATGCAGGCGCTGGTCATCCTGTCGGGCACCTACTACGGCGCGCACCAGGTGAGTCACGGCTCGGAGTTCATCTGGGTCCAGGGACCGGACGGCGGTGTCGATTGTCGGCCCGACGGCGATCTGGTGGTATCGACCCGGCGCTCGGACAGTCGCCGCAACATCGATCGCATTACGCGGCCGCGCATGATCAGCGGTGACTGGTTTCCCATGGGCTTCGGCTTGTCGATGCGGCACTTCCAGGACGCCCTGGCCGAGGGTGTGGCGCCCTGGTGCTCGATCACCGACAACCTCTACGTGGTTGCCGCAATCGAGGCCGCCTACCGGTCGGCGGTCGAACGCCGGGAGGTCAGCATCGAGTCGATCATGGATGATCGGTATGACCCCGCCTACGGGCCGGGCTCGACGCGCGCGATGACGGACTGGGTGGCCGGCATCGCGACGGCGGAGGCACTGTATGACGGCGCAACGTAGCCTCGATCGCTCAGTTCGCGGATCCGGCATGCGTTGCGCCCGTGGATCCGATCGCCGCCTGGCGACCGACGGACGGTTGAACGGGGAAGATTGTGCCTGAGGTTGTGGTAACCGGGGGGCTGGGTTTCATCGGCTCGACCATTGTGGAGGCGTATCTGGCCGAGGGCACCGAGGTCAGGATCATCGACTCCGGTGTGTCGTCGGTCGTCGACTCTCTGTTCGACGACGATCCGCGTGTGACGGTGGTCCGCGCGCCGGTGGAGGAGTACCTCGCCAACGGGGACGGCTTCCAGGGTGCGGAGCGGGTCATCCACTGCGCGGCGCGACTGGGCCCGGCCGGGATCCTCGAGCACGCCGGCACCTTGGGGCGTGACCTGGTCGTCTCCACCTCCGCCGTGATCGAGGCGTCGCTGCGGGCTAAAGCCAAGTTGTGCGTGTTCAGCTCGGCCGAGGTATATGGCCACAGCGGCGTCCTGGCCGAGGACGCCGACATCCGGGTACCGGCCAACTACAACGCGCGGATCGAGTACGCCGTCGGCAAGACCCTGACCGAGGTGATGGCGCTCAACAGCCGCTACCGCGGCCTGGACGTGCTGGTGATCCGACCGTTCAACGTGGCCGGCGCACGCCAGTCCGGGGCTGGTGGTCACGTTCTGCCGACCTTCATCCGGCAGGCGCTGGCCGGGGAGCCGATCACCGTCTTCGCCTCCGGCACCCAACTGCGTTCGTTCTGCTCGCCGACCGACCTCGCTGAGTTCGTGGTGCACCACATGGATGCGGCAATTGGCGCTGGTGTCGGCGTCGTCAACATCGGCAGCACCAGCAACGAGATCGACATGATGGGCCTGGCGCATCGGGTTCGCGAGTTGGCTGGCAGCACCTCGGAGGTCGCGCTTGTCGACTCCCAGTCGATTCACGGCCCGCGTTACTTCGAGGCCGAGTCGTTCCGCAAGATGCCCGACCTGACGCTGGCCACCGAGCTCGGTTGGAAGCCCCGGGTCGGACTGGACAACCTGATCCTGGATGCAATCGAGTATGCCCGCAGCAGGCAGAGTAGGGATGTGCGTCATGCCTGACTTCCGACGGGTCCTGGTCCTGGCACCGCACGCCGACGACGAGGTGCTGGGCTGCGGTGGCCTGCTCGCCCGGCTGCGTGACGAGAACGCCGCCGTGCGCGTGCTGTTCATGTCGGTGGATGGAATGCATCACGCCGGCCTGGACCGTCGCGCCGGCTTCGCCGAGCGGGTCGCCGAGATCGAAGCCGTACGCGGCATCCTCGGCTTCGAGTACTCCATAGCCTACCCAGACAAGGACATGTGCGAGCGACTGGACACGGTGCCGCGGCGCGAGCTGGTTGACCTGATCCAGTCCGCCGCCGACGAGTTCGAGCCGGACCTGCTGTTGCTCCCCAGCGGGCACGATTACGACCAGGATCATGTCGCCACGTTTGCCGCCGGCTTCGCGGCCGCTCGACCGATCGCCCGGCAGTTTGGCCGCTGGCTGGTACCGCACGTGTTCAGCTACGAGATCACCAAGATCCAGTGGTCGGCCGAACCATTGCCGCGGGCGGCTGCATTCGTCGACATCACCGACCAGCTCGACACCAAGCTGGCCGCGTTGCAGGCCTATGCCACGCAGCATCGCGCAGTACCGCACATCCGCAGCGAGGAGGCCGTGCGTGGACTGGCCTGCCTGCGTGGGGCTGAGATCGGGGTGCACTACGCGGAGGCGTTCGAAGTGCACCGGACGACTCTGTAGATGAGCCAGCACTATCGAGGCATGGGCATTACCGGAGAGGGTGGGTACGTGACGGTGGAAGATTGGCCCCGCTGGCCGGAGACCGACGACTCGACCATCCGCCGCGTCGGCACGACCTTCCTCAGCGGCCGACTCGCGGTCAGCGGCGCCCGCAGTCGATGGCGGTCGCGCAACGTGGCCGCCGCCGAGCGAATCGCCGACACCGTGGGGCGCCGCCATGCGATCCTCACCACCAGCGGCTCCAGCGCGATCGTGGTCGCGTTGCAGGCGGCCGGCATCGGGCCCGGCGATACGGTCCTGATGCCGGCGACGACGTGGGTCAGCTGTGCCACGGCAGTCATGCGGGTAGGCGCGATGCCTGCCTTCTTCGACGGCACGGCGGACTCGCCCTGCCTGATCGGCGCGGCCCCGGACGTCTCGCCCGCCGCGGTGCTGGGCATCCACCTGTATGCACAGCACTACGATGTCGGGGCGCTGCGCGCGGCGTACCCGTCGGCCATCCTTATCGAGGACGCCTCGCACAGTCACTTCTCGGCCGTCGACGACGGTCGTCGGGTGGGGACGTTGGGCGACATCAGCATCATGAGCCTGCAGGCCACCAAGATCTTGGCCTGCGGCGAGGGTGGCGTCGTACTGACCGACGACCCGGAGCTGGCCGCCCGGATGGAGTCCCTGGTGATGGATTCCCGGCGCCGGGCGGCGGTGACCGCGCGGACCGCCACCAACGAGCTTGAACCGGCACTGCTGATGCACGGCGCGAACCACGCGTTGTCAGAGGCATCAGCCGCTCTCCTGCTGGACCAGCTCGAGCGCTTCGATGACCAGGCTGCCCGCCGAAGCGACGCCGCGCACCGGTTCGTCGATCGGATGTCCGACGCCGGCTGGCGGGTGTTTGCCGCCGCCAGCGCGCTGAAGACCGGGAATTTCTACGGCATGGCGGTGGAGGTCCCCGACGCGCGGGGCGACCGCCAGACCTTCATCGAGCAGGTGGTCACCGACGCGGGGCTGTCGCTGGACACGGTGTATCCGCCGGTGCCCGAAGGCCCGCTGTTCCGACCCTTCTCGGTCAAGCAGTACGAGCGGATCGCCCACCACGCACCGCCCACCCCGGTGGCCCGCCGCTGGCACGAGCGGCACGTGGTCGTCCCGCACCACGCGTTTCTGGCCGGGCTCGACAACATTGACCGGCTGGCCGACGCGATGATCGGACGACCGGTGTCGGCTCGACCGGTCCAGGCCCGCCCGACCGTTGACGTAGTGGTGATCAGTGGCGGTACTCGGCCTAGTCTGACCGCCGCCCTGGACAGCGTCCGAGCGCAGCGGGTCGACGCGAATGTACGGATCACCGTATGGCTTGACCTCGCGGCCGATGGTGAGCGGCCGGCGTGGCTCGACGATGCCGTACGCGGCCTGCCCGTCGCGGAGTTGCGCGCACGCGGCGGCGTCCTTCCGGCGCAGCCCTTCGAGCGCATCTCCGCGCTGCGGCAGCTGGCGGCCGGCCGCGCTACCGGCGATTTCGTGGCGTTTCTCGACGACGACAACGTATGGG
This sequence comes from Micromonospora sp. CNZ296, assembly GCF_007827635.1. Taxonomy (NCBI): domain Bacteria; kingdom Bacillati; phylum Actinomycetota; class Actinomycetes; order Micromonosporales; family Micromonosporaceae; genus Micromonospora; species Micromonospora sp. CNZ296. The sequence continues at coordinate 241,979 of NZ_VISW01000011.1, read as the reverse complement.
ACGCCGACCACTTGGCAATGCTGCTGGCTGCGGCGCGATCGGGCTTCCCGGCGGTGCACTCCTGGCGGCGCCTGGTGGGCGAGGACGGCAAGGATGCGCCGGTACGCGCGTTCCCGTGGTTGCCGGCCGGGCCGGCAGCTGACGAACGGCTCGCCGCGATGGAAGCCGCGGGAGTGATGAAGCCGGGTGACAGTGTGGTCCGCGACCGTGTCGACGCCGGCATGGTGGACATGGGCGAGTGGCTGTTCGACCGGGTGCTGCTGTCCCAGCTGCGATTCGGGCGATCCCGTACCGAGCGAGAGGTTGCCGAGCGGCTCGGCGAGGACGACATCATTCTCGAGCAGCTGCTGGAGGCCGGCGTGCCGGTGCGGTGCACCGGGAGGGCCTCGCTGCGGTACCGCCTCGGCGGCATGTCGAATCCGGAGTCCACCAGCGATGGCGAGGTCGGCTGATGGTCGCGCCGCGAATCGCCGTGGTCGGTGGTGGGCGAATCGGTGAGGTGCACGCGCGAAATCTGGCAGCTGCGCGGGCCCGGGTCGTCGTCGTGGAGCCCGATTCGATGCGGGCCCGCGCCGTCGCGGACCGGCTCGGGCTACCGACCGTTGCCGGTTTGGACGCGCTGGAGCCGGGCGCGCTCGACGGGGCGGTCGTCTGTACGCCGACGGACAATCATGAGGAGTCTGTCCGGGCCCTGTTTCGGCACCGCGTCCCGATCCTGCTGGAGAAGCCGTGTAGCGCCGATCCGGTGGCGAGCCAGGCGCTCGGCGAGGAGGCCGAGAAGCGCGGGGTGGCTCTACGGATCGGGTTCCAGCGGCGGTTCGCTCCGGAGTACCTGGCGTTACGTGACCTGGTGCGGTCCGGGACCGAGCGGATCACCCTGGCCACGTACACCAGCCTGGATGGTGCTCCGCCCCCCACCGGCTATCAGGTCGCTGGTGGAAGCCTCGCCTTCGATCTGCAGATTCATGACGTCGACCTCGCCCTGTGGACATTCGGGACCGAGGTGGCCGACGTCGTCGCCGTCCAGGTCGATCTCGACGGGGTGGCCGACACATTGCTGACCTCGCTGCGGCACTCGGGTGGAGTGGCCTGCTCCTTGGTCAGCAAGCGGACCAGCGGTGGCGGATGTGAGGTCTACGCCGAGGTGATTGGTGAGCAGGCCACCTTCTCGACCCGGTCAATGGTGGCGCCACAGCGTTACGCCGACTTCCGGGATAGGTTTCGGCAAGCGTACGTCGAGGAGATCCACAATTTCCTCGGGCTGATCGCCGGTCGTCGAGATCGCCTGGCCACCTGGTCGGATGCGGTCGCGGCGGAGAGCGTGTGCCAGCGCATCGACGTTGCCGTGGCGGCTCGACTGTCGCTGAGTCCGTCCTGATACCGCCGGTCGTGCGCTGCGGGGCTGGCGGACCGGCGCAGCCACAATGACGTGGTCCAGGTGGGCCGGGAAGTTTCGAATCAGAGACCGTGTGATTCGTAGGTCCGGCTGCCTCCGGGCGGGCGGCGAACTCCCGGGCAGTGGGGAATACCAGGCCGCCCCGCGTGGAACCCCCGATGCCGCCCGAACTGATGTGGAGCGCCCATGATCGGCGTTACGGATCCGCGCGCGACAGTCGCGGAGGTCGACGCCCTCCGCCACATGTGTGACCACTTCGGGCTCGGCGATGCCGATCGGGTCACGTTTGCCGCCCGCGGCTCGATGGGGCGGGTGTATCGGGTCGATTCCGGTGGTCGCGCGTACGCGCTGAAGATGTTCTACGACCATCCGGACCCAGACAGGGTCGCCGCCGAGGTGGCCTTCACCGAACTGGCGATGGCCCGCGGGCTGGCCGCCCCACAAAGCATCGCCGCCAGGAATGGTGGCTTTGTCGTACCGTCCGCCCTGCCCGGGGTCGCCTACGGCCGGCTGTACACATGGGCCGACGGGAGCCAGATCAGTTCGGCCGCTCGCCACCTGAGCGATGCCGCCGAAATTCTGGCTGTCCTGCATGGCACCGATCACCGCACCGATCGGGCCATCGACCCGTGGTACGAGATCACGCCCAGCGCCGACGAGTGGGACTCCCTGCTGGCTCGACTGGCTGCCGTCCGATCCCGGTGGGCTGAGCCGCTGCGGGTCCGCCGGGCGGACCTGGTCGAGTTCTCGGGTTGGGTGGTGCCGACGGCTGCACCTGCCGGTTACAGCTGCCATCTGGACGTCAAGCCGGCCAACATCTTGATCACGGCTAGCGGCCGGCGGACGCTGGTGGACTGGGACAACGCGGGACCGGCCGACCGCGACCGGGAACTCGTCTGCACCATGCTGAACTGGACCGGTACTGATCCGGGCGTCGCGGCTGGTGCCATCTCCACCTTCATGCGGCGTTACCGCGAGGCAGGTGGCCAGGCCCGACCGCAAGGTCTCCCGGCGCTCTCGATGTACCTGGCGACCACCATCAACTATCTGTACGTCCTGGCGTTGGCGGCACTCGACGGCGCCAACCGGCTGGACCCGGCCGAGATCCCCAGGTTCCTGCACGGCCTGCCAGATGCCTCGACGTTGATGGGGCTGAGCGCCGAATGGGAGCGGTATTAGCGCGACCGGCCCCGGCCTCGGGACCCCGGTGCGGCCAAGATCTTCGTGCGGATCGGGGGCGGGTGCGAAATCCCGCCATCCATGCCCTCGACAGCCAGGCTCACACGTCATGGCGCTGACTGAACCGCCCCGGGTTTGGTAGCGGCCCGACCTCTTGTGGAGGATCGAGCCATGTCACGCCCTTCCCCTTATCCCCGTGAGTTGCGTGAGCGAGCGGTGCGGATGGTCGCTGAGGTGCGGCCGAACTATGAGTCGGAGTACGCGGCGATCGGCGCGGTGGCGCACAAGCTGGGCATCGGCACCGCGGAGACGCTGCGTAAGTGGGTGCGCCAGGCCGAGGTCGACGCCGGCCAGCGGGCCGGGGTGAGCACGGACGAGTCGGCGGAGTTGAAGCGGCTGCGCCGGGAGAACGCGGAACTGCGTCGGGCGAACGAGATTCTGAAGGCGGCGTCGGCTTTCTTCGCGTTCATGCCAGCCTGATCGTCGTCCGGCGGGGTTCGCTCGTTTCTTTGCTGCCCCGGCATCCTGGTTTGGTGGCTTCTCGTGCGATGTGCGGCCCTGTCGGACACCTGCGCCGGGCGCGGTGTGGCTTGATAGGTGCGTGCCGATGCTCGATGAAGGCGTGCCCCCGCCGCCCGGCTGAAGGTTCCAGCTGGTCGGGCAAGGGGAGGCGATATGGTCGTGATCGGGGTCGATGCGCATAAGCGCAGCCACACGCTGGTGGCGGTGGATGAGTTGGGCCGCAAGCTCGGCGAGCGGACGGTCGGAACGACCAGCGATGGGCATCTGCAGGCGGTGCAGTGGGCGGCGCAATGGCCGCAGGTCCGGTTCGCGCTGGAGGACTGCCGGCACCTGACCCGCCGCCTGGAGGGCGATCTCCTGCGCGCCGGGCACCAGGTGGTGCGGGTGCCAACCCGGCTGATGGCCGCGGCGCGTCGGAGCTCTCGGCAAGCGGGTAAGTCCGACCCGATCGACGCCTTGGCGGTGGCGCATGCGGCGCTGCGTGAACCGGACCTGCCGGTGGCGCAACTGGACGGCCCGGCCCGGCAGGTCAAGCTCCTGTCGGATCACCGCAGGGACCTGGTCGCGGAGCGGACCAAGCTGGTCAACCGCCTGCGGTGGCATCTACACGAACTCGACCCGGGCCTGCAGATCCCGTCCCGAGGCCTGCGCCGCTACTGCGTCATCGACGAACTCACCGACCGGCTCTCCGATGCCGAAGGCACGGTCGCTCGGATCGCCCGGGACCTCCTCGTGCGATGCCGCGAGCTGACGATGCAGATCAACGGCTTGGAGCGGGAACTACGCGACCTGGTCCGCGTCCTGGCGCCCAGCCTGCTCGCCGTCCCAGGCTGCGGTGTCCTCGGCGCGGCCATGATCCTGGGCGAGACCGCCGGCGCGGCCCGATTCCGCTCGAAGCACGCCTACGCCCGATTCAACGGCACCGCCCCTATCCCCGTCTGGTCAGGTAACACCGTGCGCGTGCGGCTCAACCGGGGCGGCAACCGGGTCGTCAACACCGCCCTGCACATGATCGCCGTCACCCAGGCCCGCGGCGTCGGCCCTGGTAAGGACTACGTCGACAAGCAACTCGCCGTCGGCAACACCCGCACCGAAGCGCTCCGGCTACTGCGCCGCCGGCTGTCCGACCGGGTCTTCACCGCCCTCAACGCCGACGAACGCGGCACCTCCCAGCCCACCAGAACCGTCACGACATTGCCTCCTACCAGGGTGAGAACCGCGATGACCGCGGCGGCTTGACATAGGAGCATCGCCGAGCTCGACCGGCCACAGCCGCGCTCGTGAGGTTCATCGACGAGCACAAGCAGGTGTTCGGCGTCGAGCCGATCTGCCGGGTCTTGCGGAGCACGGCTGGCAGATCGCCGCCAGCACCTACCGGGCCGCCTCCCGGCGCACACCCTCCACCCGCACGCGCCGCGACGCCTGGCTTGGGCAGGAGATTCGGCGGGTGCACGCGGCGAACTACGGCGTCTACGGGGCTCGGAAGGTGTGGCTGAGCTTGAACCGTGAAGGGGTGCCGGTGGCCCGGTGCACCGTCGAGCGGCTCATGCGGCAGCTCCGCCTGCGCGGGGTGGTGCGGGGCAAGACCCGACGCACCACGATCGCCGACGAACACGCCGCCCGGCCGGCGGACCTGGTGCAACGCCGGTTCACCACCGAAGCGCCGAACCGGCTGTGGGTCGCCGACTTCACCTACGTGCCTACTTGGTCCGGGATGGTCTACGTCGCGTTCGTCATCGACGCCTACTCCCGCCGCATCATCGGCTGGCGGGCCGCCACCACGATGAAGACCAGCCTCGTGCTGGACGCGCTGGAAATGGCGATCTGGGCCCGCGGCCGTCAGGGCGCCACGGATCTGGCCGGGCTGGTGCACCACAATGACGCGGGCAGCCAGTACACCTCCATCGCGTTCACCGAACGTCTCGCCGCCGCCGGCGTCGACCCGTCCGTCGGATCCGTCGGCGACACCTACGACAACGCTCTGGCCGAATCCACGATCGGCCTGTTCAAGACCGAACTGATCAAACTGCACGGGCCGTGGCGGACGTGTGACCACGTCGAGATCGCCACCCTGGAGTACGTCGACTGGTACAACCACCGCCGCCCGCACAGCGGAGCCGCGGACCTACCACCAGCCGCCTTCGAAGCCCTCTACGATCCCACCGAACACCGGCAGACCCAGCCGGAAACCCAACCCATCTAGCCGCTACCAAACCCGGGGCGGTTCAGACTGCCCTTGCGGAGTTTTCGCGAGCCGCTGGCTCCGCCGATACACCGGATCGTCCCGTCCCTTACGCAGCTACCCGGACAGGTCGTGGGTTGCGTCCACAGCAGAGTGAGGCCGATCCGGTGCCGGTGGAGCGGCCGGATCCGGGATCGTGGTTCCTCGGCGCGCAATCAGTTCCGCAGCGTCTCGTGGCTCATCCGGAGCCAAGCGCCCTCCCTCTGGACGAACGTCCAGTTCCAGGGTGTTCCGATATCAGGGGGAAGCCAGCTACCCTGCCACAGGTCGCGGGACGACCGGGTGTCGACATCTCAAGGAAACATCAGGTTGGCAGTACATCTTCTCGGGGCCACCATCGCCGCATAGCATCAACCGGCTGACGACGTTCCGCACGGGGTGTGAAAGGAGCGGGCACGTGTCTGTCGATCTTGTGGTGCTTGGACTCGGTTACGTTGGACTGCCGCTGGCTCAGCAGGCGTTGAGGGCCGGCATGTCCGTGCTCGGCTTCGACGTCAGCTCGACGGTCGTCGAGGCTCTCAACGGCGGCGTCTCACACGTGGATGATCTTTCGGACGCCGACGTCTCCGAAATGGTCCGATCCGGGTTCCGCGCCACGACTGCTCATGCGGAGATCGCCACCGCGGCAACGGTCGTCATCTGCGTGCCGACACCGCTGTCCAAGGACGGCGGCCCCGATCTGGGAGCGGTCAAGGCCGCAGCCCACACAGTGGCTCGTAACCTGCGTCCCGGCATGCTAGTCGTGCTCGAATCAACGACCTATCCCGGGACAACCGACGAGATCGTCCGCCCCATCCTCGAACAGTCCGGTCTCGTCGCAGGCGTGGACTTCTTCCTCGCCTTTTCCCCTGAGCGCATCGACCCGGGAAACGAGCGTTTCGGCACCCACAACACGCCGAAGGTGGTCGGAGGTGACACTACACAGAGCACCGAGCGGGCAGTGGCGTTCTACGGCCGGTTCATCCACACGGTCGTCCGAACCAAGGGAACCCGGGAAGCCGAGACGGCGAAACTGCTCGAAAACACGTACCGGCATATCAACATCGCCTTGGTCAACGAGATGGCCAGATTCTGCCACGAACTCGACATCGATTTGTGGGACGCCATACACGCCGCCGCGAGCAAACCGTTCGGTTTCCAGGCGTTCTACCCAGGTCCCGGCGTAGGCGGCCACTGCATCCCGATCGACCCGAACTATCTGAGCCACAAGGTGCGGGCAAAGCTCGGGTACCCGTTCCGGTTCGTCGAACTGGCGCAGGAAATCAACGCCACTATGCCGACGTACGTCGCGAGCCGGGCGCAGAACATCCTCAATGGTGCCGGGTTGGCCATCAACGGTGCAATCATTCTGCTGCTCGGTGTGACATACAAGCCCAACATCGCCGACCAGCGCGAGTCTCCAGCGGTGCCGCTGGCGCGCCGGCTCGCCGCTCTGGGCGCGAAGATCAGCTACCACGACCCGCACGTCGAGCATTGGACGGCGGCGGGAGTCGACTTCCCGAAAATAGATGACCTTGAGGGCGCAATCGCCTCAGCCGACCTTGTGATCCTCGTGCAGAACCACCGAGAGTACGACGCCGACCATCTTGCTGGGATTGCCAAACGATTCTTCGACACAAGGGGAGTCACCTCGGGAGCGATAGCAGACCGGCTCTAAGAGGTCCTAATAAAGTGGTACGACATGTCGGTACGTGATGATGCAGGTGGCCAGGCCGAGGAAGGCTTCGTGAATGTCGTCGCGGCGTTCCCAGCGGATGCGTAGCCGTTTCATGCCGTGGTACCAGGCGACGGTGCGCTCGACCACCCAGCGGAAGGCGCCGAGACCGGAGCCGTGGGGTTGACCGCGGCGGGCGATGCGCGGGCGGATGCCCTTGCCTCGTACCGCCTTGCGGTACTTGTCGTGGTCGTAGGCGCGGTCGGCGAACAGCTGGTCGGGGCGCTGGCGGGGCCGGCCGGCCACGCCGCCACGCACGGGCCGGATCTTGTCGATCAGCGGCAGCAGTTGGGTGACGTCGTGGCGGTTGCCGCCGGTCAGTGACACCGCGAGGGGGATGCCGGCGCCCTCGGTCAGGATGTGGTGCTTCGATCCTGGGCGGGCGCGGTCGACCGGGCTCGGGCCGCTTTTGGGCCGCGTCTGGCGGCCCGCACATGCGAGGGGTCGATCACGGCGCGGGGACCAGTCCAGCTTCCCGGCGGCCTGGAGCTCGGCCAGCAGCACCTCGTGCAGTCGCTGCCACACCCCGGCCCGGTTCCACTCCTCCAGCCGCCGCCAGCAGGTCATCCCGGACCCCGACTGTGGGCCCTACGGACGGAACACCGTTGATCTTCGATGATGTGCGCGGTGTGTGCTCTCCAGCGGGTGCCAACCCGGGTGAACCGGTGCCAACGCGGGTCACCGCGGCCGACCGCCGGTCGCAAGCCGGGGTTCGTGTGCTCCGGGTGTGGTCCTGGGCTGGGAGAACGGGGGTCCGGATGACGTGGGTGAACGTGCGCCACTCCCTGCCACCCCAGGTGCACCCCCAGGTCGCTAGACTGTGCCCTCGCGCCCTCGTAGCTCAGGGGATAGAGCATCGGTTTCCTAAACCGTGTGTCGCAGGTTCGAATCCTGCCGGGGGCACCACATTCCGCCTACGGGCTGACCGTTCCCGACAGGTTGCTGACCCGACCCATCGCGTCGAAGTCGATACGCAGGACCGACCCGCCCCGATCCTGCGCCGTCACCGACATCGGCGCTCGATCCAACCGCCACCCCTGCTGGTGCAGGAACGACTCGACGGCGACGCGGTGCTCCACCGGGAAGGACTGAAGGACCTGCGTCAGAACGGTCAGCGCCCGCTCGGGCCGGACCGGCGCGGTGATCTGCGGTGGGGCGTCGTCGAGGTGGAAGAAGACGGCGCCGCCGTCGTACGGCCCGCGGTAGTAGCAGCGGCCGGTCAGGCCGGACGCCAGCAGGGCGAGGCGGTGTCCGTCGGCGCGCTGAAGCGGGAACGTGGGTTCGGTGAGTTCGGCGACCCGTTGGCGGTGCCCGTACTCGCGAAGCCAGCCGGCCAGATGCAGCAACGCCGGCGGGAGGTTGCTGGCGTCGTTGGCCCAGGCCCACAGCCAGGTGCCGTTGTCGTGGCTCTCGGTGCCGAGGAGCTGGACGCGGTACCGCAGGTCGGTCCCGAACGTCGCGATGCCGTCGGGCACGTCGAGCTGCCAGTCACGCTCGCCGAGCAGGTCGGCCAGCGCCATCTGGCGGGCCAGGCCGGTGCCGACATGTTCGGCGAAGAGTCGATCAAACGTCGGCATCGCCGCAGTGTGCCAGACCTTTCAGCGCGGGACGGCCCCGCGTCCGGCCGGAGCCGGAGCGCGGGGCCGGCGGGTCAGCGGACCAGCGCTGCCACCAGCGTCCCGATGCAGGCGACGACGGCGGCGATGATCGGACTGAGCGTCTTGATGTACGCCAGGATGAGCCGGTGCCGGTCGGTCGGCTCGGCAACGGTTTCGTCCTCGTCCTCTGGTGTCTCGAAGTCTGACCCGTGAGGGATTACAGTCAACGTGACTCCTTCCGTTGCAGCGGTGGAGTCGAATGCGGCGTCCGGTGGCAGCCGGGCGCCGCCCTCTGTGTGAGGCGACGCAGTGCCGTTCGACCGTTCGAGCATCCTCCCGGCGGACAGCTAGCACAAGAGTGGGCAATTCACTGTCGGGTACCTGACAAGCAGATGCATCGCATCGAGAAAATTTCGGTGCCATCTCTTGCCAAATGCAATTTTCCGTGAAGCAGTTCAACTCAGCGTGACCACGCCAAAGCACATGGTGAGCAGTAGTGTCGTCAGGCGCGCCAGGCCGCGGGACCGAGCCGCGGCACGCCGGCTACGAGACGAGGAAGCCGGTGGAGGAGCGGGTCAGGACGCCGGTCATCGGGAAGCGGGCGGAGCCGTTCCACCAGTGCCACGCCACGGCCCAGGCGCCCTGGCCGGACGGCAGCGCGTCGTGCGAGGCGCAGTCGGCCATGCCGACGCTGTTGCCGGAGCCGTGGACCAGGGCCGGTACGTACAGCCTGCCGGTCGCGCCGCAGCGCGCGCCGGTCCCGGCGCCGACTGTGGTGCCGTAGGTGACGTAGGGAGCCGTCCTTCGCCAGCAGGGTGTCCGGGTCGGCCGGCGGGAAGGTGGACGAACCCGCCGGCGTGGACATGTCGTCGGCGGGCGCGGCGGCGACCGGCACTCCTCCATCGATGTAGGTCTTTGTCGGCCGAACGCTATCGACGCCGACGATCCCGTCGACGGGGGGAGCGCTGACGCCGGGAGCGGGAAGCGGGGCTGCCCGGAGACCCGCCGGGTTACGCTCCGTCGAGGGGACGTGTCACCCGCCGGGCCCTCAGGCCGGTGCCAGGACCCGTCGGTACCCTGGCAGGTCCTGGCCTGTCCGCGACGACATGAGGTATTCGTGAACGATCTTCGAGTGGTGGCGTTCGATCTCGACGACACCCTGGCGATTTCCAAGTCCCAGATCGATCGTCGGATGGCGGAGTTGCTCGGCCACCTGCTCACCGAGGTGGACGTGCTGGTCATCTCCGGTGGCCGGTTCGAGCAGTTCCAGTCGCAGGTGCTCGCCCACCTCGACCTCACCGAGGAGCAGCGCGACCGGCTGCACCTGATGCCGACCTGCGGCACCCGCTACTACCGCTGGTCCGACGGGGACTGGCGGCAGGTCTACGCGGAGGATCTGACCGAGGCCGACAAGGCCCGTGTCGTCACCGCGCTCACCGAGTCGGCGCAGGCGCTGGGCCTGTGGGAGGCGAAGACCTGGGGCGACATCATCGAGGACCGGGGCAGCCAGATCACGTTCTCCGCGCTGGGGCAGTCGGCCCCGCCGGCCGAGAAGTACGGCTGGGATCCGGACGGCGACAAGAAGCGGCGGCTGCGGGACGCGGTCGCGGCGAAGCTGCCCGACCTGGAGGTGCGTGGCGGCGGCTCGACCTCGATCGACGTCACCCGCAAGGGCGTGGACAAGGCGTACGGCATGCGGAAGCTGCTGGAACACCTGGACCTGAAGATCGACAACGTGCTCTTCGTGGGTGACCGCCTGGACGTGGGTGGCAACGACTACCCGGTCAAGGCGATGGGCATCCGCTGCGTCGCGGTCACCCGTTGGGAGGAGACCGCCGACTACGTCGAGAAGCTCGTCGACGACCTGGTGAAGCAGCGCGCCGAGCGCGCCTGAGCACAGTCCGACCCAGAGCCCGCCGGTTCCGGAACCGGCGGGCTCTGGCGGTATCGACGGTGATGAGGTAGGAACAGCCGAGAGAGCGCTCTCCCGTCCCATCACCGAACAGGCAGGCAGATGCGATCACCCGACCCCTCCCGCCGCCGTTTCCTCACGCTCACCGCCTCCGCGGCCTCGCTCACCGCCCTCGGCCTCCCGGCCGGCGCCGCGGCTGCGTCCCCGGCCGCATCGCCGGCCGCGCGCCCCGGCCGCGAGCCCGACTTCGGCCCGAACGTCTTCGTGTACGACCCCAGCACGCCGGTCGAGGAGATCCAGTCCACGCTGGACCGGCTGTTCACCGCCCAGGAACGCAACGAGATGGGCTTCGACAGGTACGCCGTGCTGTTCAAGCCCGGCCGCTACGAGGTGGACGCCCGGCTCGGCTACTACACGACTGTGGCCGGTCTCGGCGCCCACCCGGACGACGTGGAGATCCACGGCGCGGTCCGGGTGGTCGGGCAGCCGGACCCGAACTCGCCCGCCGGCATCTCCGCGCTCACCAACTTCTGGCGCTCGGCGGAGAACCTCGCTGTCACGCCGACGGACTGGTCGAACCAATGGGCCGTCTCGCAGGCGTCACCGATGCGCCGGGTGCACGTCAAGGGCGTGCTGTGGCTGGAACCCGGCAACGGCGGCTACTCCAGCGGCGGCTACATCGCCGACTCCAAGGTGGACGGCATCACCATCAACGGTTCCCAGCAGCAGTGGCTCACCCGGGACAGCGAACTCGGCGGCGAGTGGACCAACGGCGTGTGGAACCAGGTCTTCTCCGGCGTCATCGGCGCGCCCGCGCAGGGCTTCCCCGACCCGCCGTACACCACGCTGCCGACCAGCCCGGTCACCCGGGAGAAGCCGTATCTGTTCGTCGACGCCCGTGGGGCCTGGCGGGTGGCCGTACCGCGCCTGCGCCGGAACACCGCCGGCACCACCTGGGCCACCGGCGGCGCGCCGGTGCCGTCGCTGCCGCTGTCGGCGTTCTTCCTGGCCCGGCCCACCGACTCGGCGAAGCGGATCAACGCGGAACTGGCGCGGGGCCGGCACCTGCTGCTCACCCCCGGCGTCTACCACCTGGACCGGGCCCTGCGGGTACGCCGCCCGGACACCGTCGTGCTCGGCCTCGGCATGCCGAGCCTCGTGCCGGACCGCGGGGACGCGGCGCTGCGGATCGAGGACGTGGACGGGGTCCGCATCGCCGGAGTGCTCGTGGACGCCGGGCCGGTCGAGTCGCCGGTGCTCGTCGAGGTCGGTACGCGGCACTGCCACCGTTCGCACGCCACGAACCCGATCTCGCTGCAGGACGTCTTCTTCCGCATCGGCGGCCCGTACGCCGGGCGGGCGGTGACGAGTCTGGTGGTGCACAGCCGGCACACGCTCATCGACAACATCTGGGCCTGGCGCGGCGACCACGGCCGGGCCGGCACGATCGGCTGGACCGTGAACACCGCTGCCACCGGCGTGATCGTCAACGGCGACGACGTGACCGCGTACGGGCTGTTCGTCGAGCACTCCCAGCGCTGGCAGACGATCTGGAACGGCGAGCGCGGCCGGACCGTGTTCTACCAGAGCGAACTGCCCTACGATCCGCCGAGCCAGGCGGCCTGGCGCAGCCCGACCGGCAACGGCTGGGCGTCGTACAAGGTGGCCGACCACGTCCGCACGCACGAGGCGTGGGGACTGGGCGTGTACTCGTACTTCAACCAGGGCGTGGACATCCGCTGCGACCGGGGGATCGAGGCGCCGCGCCGGGCCGGGGTGCGGTTCCACGACGCGATCACCGTGTTCCTGGACGGCAGCGGCGGCATCGAGCGCACGATCAACGAGATCGGCACGCCTGTCGTCGGGTCGTACGGCACCAGCACGGTGGTCACCTACCCCTGACCGCGAGGGCGGCCCGGCCGGTGCGGGACCGGCCGGGCCGCGCCCGCTCACGCCGCGAGCTGGTCGACGCGGGTGAGCACCTGGTCGACGAGGCCGTACTCGCGGGCCTGCTCGGCGGTGAACCAGCGGTCGCGGTCCCAGTCGCGCTGGATCTCCTCCAGCGTCCGCCCGCTGTGCTGGGCGATCAGCTCCTGCATGGTGCGCTTCACGTGCAGCATGTTCTCGGCCTGGATGGTGATGTCCGCGGCGGTGCCGCCCATCCCGCCGGACGGCTGGTGCATCATGATCCGCGAGTGCGGCAGCGCGAACCGCTTGCCCGCCGCCCCGGCGCAGAGCAGGAACTGGCCCATCGAGCCGGCCATCCCGAGCGCCAGCGTCGCCACGTCGTTCTTGACGTACCGCATGGTGTCGTAGACGGCCATGCCGGCGCTGACCGAACCACCCGGCGAGTTGATGTAGAGGAAGATGTCGCGCTCCGCGTCCTCGGCCGCGAGGAGCAGGATCTGCGCGCAGATCTGGTTGGCCGACGCGTCGGTGACCTCGGTGCCGAGGAAGATGATCCGCTCCTTCAGCAGCCGCTCGAAGACCCGGTCGCCGAACGCCGGCTGCCCCTCGTCGAGCATCCAGATGCCACCCATCGCCGCCCACCTCCGTACGCCGGTGGGCGGGGGACCGCCCGGGAACCCGGCGGTCTCCAGCGTCCGCCGGGCGCACCCGTGCGGCCCAGGCTTTCTGCCGGCGGCAGATTCGCCCTGGGCAGAAGCTACGCGGCGACCGGCCGCCGCCGGCCCGCGCGGGCCCGCCGCCGGGCGACAGTGACGGAGGTACGCGGACGGGGGCGGACGGCCGGGGCGGAGGGAGCCGGCCAGATCCGGATGCCGCCGGCGAACCCGATCGGCGTGGCGGCGTCGAGGGGCGCACCGAGCGGCGCCGGCACCAGGCCGAAGGGCCGCAGCGCGCCGCCCAGCAGCGGCGTGGCGGTGACCGGGCGGCGGCCGACGTGCGGCCGGAGCGAGACGGCGGGCCGGCGGGTCACTGGTGGGCGGGGCGACACGGCCGGGCGGCGCGTGACGGACAGCCGCGGCGGCCCGACCCGCAGCTGTGGCCCGGTGCGGGCGGTCGGCACCCGGTCGAAGCGGGCCGCCGAGACCCCGGGGCCGACCGGGGCCGGACGCTCCCGGCGCAGCTCGTCGCGGGCCTCTTCGAGCAGGTCGGCGAGGTGGATGCCGAGCGCGCGGCAGATCGCGGCCAGCACCTCGGAGGAGGCCTCCTTGCGGCCGCGTTCGACCTCGGAGAGGTAGGGCAGGGAGACGCCGGCGGCCAGGGCCACCTCGCGCAGCGTGCGGCCCTGGCGCAGGCGGATGCGCCGGAGCACCCCGCCGATCACGCGTCGCAGCAACGACATGCCGGCCTCCTCGCGGTCGCCGTCCCGGACGTCCCCATCATGCCCCGTCCACGCCCCCGGAAGCGCCCCGGCCGTTCCGTTCGGCACCCGGCGGGCCGAATCCCCACGTACCCGTTATCTTGTGGGCGTGCAGGCGACGGTGGCGGAGCAGGGCCGACGGTGATCCATTTTCCCGCGCAACGGCGGGGGCCGCTGAGCGCGCTGAGTCTGCGCCTGCTCGCCGCCCTCGGCCTGGTCTTCGCCACGGTGGCGGTGGTCTGGCTCGACCGCGACGGCTACCGCGACGTGGACGAGAGCGGCCTGAGCCTGCTCGACTGCTTCTACTACGTGGTGGTCTCGCTCTCCACCACCGGGTACGGCGACATCACCCCGGTCAGTTCGTCGGCGCGGCTGGCGAACGTCCTGTTCATCACCCCCGCCCGGGTGCTGTTCCTGATCATCCTGGTCGGCACCACCCTGGAAGTCCTGACCGAGCAGTACCGCACCGGCCGTCGCCTGTCGCGGTGGAGGAGAACCGTGAAGGACCACGTCATCATCTGCGGCTACGGCACCAAGGGCCGCAGCGCGGTCTCCGCCCTGCTGGAGAACGGCACGGACAAGTCCAAGATCGTGGTGGTCGAGCGGAGCGGGCCGGCGCTGCGGCAGGCCACCTCCAACGGGCTGGTGACGATCGAGGGTTCGGCGACCCGCTCGTCGGTGCTGGAGCAGGCGCACGTGCGTACCGCGAAGTCGGTCATCATCGCGACGGACAGCGACGACGCGTCGGTGCTGGTGGCGCTCACGGTCCGGCAGCTCACCGCCGGTCAGGTACGCATCATCGCGGCGGTCCGGGAGGCGGAGAACGCGCCGCTGCTCAAGCAGAGCGGCGCGCACCACGTGATCGTCTCGTCGGCCACGGCCGGGCGGCTGCTCGGCCTGTCCACCTCGGCCCCGCCCCTGATCGACGTGGTGGAGGACCTGCTCACCCCGGGTCAGGGCATGGCGCTGGCCATGCGGTCGGCCGAGCGCGACGAGGTGGGGCGCTCCCCGCGTGAGCTGGAGTCGCTGGTCATCGCGCTGGTCCGCCGGGGCAAGGTGGTCACGCTCAACGACCGCGCGGGCGCGGTGATCGAGACCGGCGACATGCTCGTCCACGTCCGGGACGACCGGCCGCAGGCCACCACCGCGATCTGACCCGGCCCCGCTGAGCGCCAGCGGTCAGCAGGCGCCCGGGCCGCCCTCCGCGATCACTTCGCCGCAGGTCGACGACCGGCCCTGGGTGGCCCGTCGCAGCAGGTCGTAGAGCAGGTCCCGCTCGCCCGGAGCCAGCGCGCCGAGGACCTCCTCCTCCGCCCCGGCGAGCGCGCACTCCGCCTCGCGCAGTCGCTTCGTGCCCGCCTCGGTGAGGCGTACCTCGTGCCGACGGCGATCCTCCGGGGAGCGGCGGCGCTCGGCCAGGCCGTCCGCCTCCAGGTCGTTGAGCAGGCCGACCACGTTCGTGCTGTCGATCTGGAGCGTGCCGGCGAGCGCCTGCTGGCTGATTCCGCCGGCGTCGCGCAGCACGGTGAGCGCCACCAGGTGGCGGGGGCGCAGGCCCAGCGGGGCAAGCACCGACTCCGAGCGCAGCCGCATCCGCCGGGCCAGGTGGTCGAGCAAAGGCCCGGAGCGGCGCTCGGACTCCTCGACCGGTGCGGCGGACATGTGACCCAGTTTACGCGGCCCGGGGAACATCGACCTGCTATAAATAGTTAGTCCTACACGAACGATCGATGGAGGAGGAAGAAATGGCTCACCTGTTGCACATCGACTCGAGCATCACCGGGGAGCGGTCGATCAGCCGGCGGCTCACCGCCCGCGCCGCCGACGCGTGGCGCGCCGCCCACCCGGACGGCACCGTCACCTACCGCGACCTGGGTCAGAACCCGCTTCCGCACCTCGACACGGCGAGCGGCCTCGCGCGCATGGTGCCGCCGGATCAGCACACGCCCGAGCAGCAGGCGTCCTGGCGGCTGACCGAGGAGGTCGTGGCCGAGGTGAAGCGGGCCGACACGGTCCTGCTCGGGCTCCCGCTCTACAACTACGGCCCGCCCAGCAGCGTGAAGTCCTGGGTCGACCACCTGATCGCCCCCGGCATCGCGTACGACCCGGTCACGAACGCCGGGCTGCTCGGCGACCGCCAGTTCGTCGTCCTGGTCAGCCGCGGCGGCGGGTACGGCGCGGGCACCCCGCGGGAGGGCTGGGACCACGCCGAGCCGTGGCTGCCGCACGGCCTGTCCCTGACCGGCCTGGAGCCGCGGTTCATCTGCGCCGAGCTGACCCTGGCCCCGGTCAACCCGGCCATGGCCGAGCTGATCCCGCTGTTCGAGCAGAGCCTCGCCGCGGCCGAGCGGGCCGTCAACGAGCTGTGGGTGCCCGCCTCGGCGGCCGCCTGACCGGGCCGGCACACACGCGAAGGGCGGGTCAGCGGCGGATCAGAGGATCGTCCAGGTGTCGCCGCTGCCGAGCAGCGCGGAGAGCTGCTGCTCCGGGGTCTGGTCGACGGTGGCCTTGGCGGCCGCGACCTGCTCCTGCACCACGCTGTCGTAGGAGGGACGGTCCACCGACCGGAACACCCCGATCGGGGTGTTGCTCAGGTCCAGGCCGGGCAGGCGGGACAGCGCGAACGCGTACGCGGGGTCGGCCACGCCCGCGTCGTGCACGACGATCTCCTCGGCCGGCGTGTTCGCGGTCTCCCGGACCTCCAGCCCGAAGCCACCGGGCGGGTGGACGACGCAGAACTGCCCGTCCTTGCCGAACGTGATCGGCTGCCCGTGCTCCAGCCGGATCAGGAAGTCGTCCCGGGTGGCCGGCTCCTTCAGCGGGTCGAACGCGCCGTCGTTGAAGATGTTGCAGTTCTGGTAGATCTCCACGAACGCCGAACCCTCGTGCTGGGCGGCGGCCCGCAGCACCGACTGGAGGTGCTTGCGGTCCGAGTCGATCGTCCGGGCCACGAACGTCGCCTCGGCGCCGAGCGCCAGCGACAGCGGGTTGAACGGGGCGTCCGCCGAGCCGACCGGCGTCGACTTGGTGATCTTGCCGACCTCGGAGGTGGGCGAGTACTGGCCCTTGGTCAGCCCGTAGATCCGGTTGTTGAACAGCAGGATCTTCAGGTTCACGTTGCGGCGCAGCGCGTGGATCAGGTGGTTGCCGCCGATGGAGAGCGCGTCGCCGTCACCGGTGACCACCCAGACCGACAGGTCCGGCCGGGACACCGACAGGCCGGTGGCGATCGCCGGGGCGCGGCCGTGGATCGAGTGCATCCCGTACGTGTTCATGTAGTACGGGAAGCGCGACGAGCAGCCGATGCCCGAGACGAAGACGATGTTCTCCCGGGGGATGTTCAGCTCCGGCATGAAGCCCTGTACGGCCGCCAGGATGGCGTAGTCACCGCAACCGGGGCACCAGCGCACCTCCTGGTCGGACTTGAAGTCCTTGGCGGTGAGCTTGAGGGCGACGGGCTCAGGCATTCTTCAGGACCTCTTCCAGCATCGTCTCCAGCTCGGCGGCCGTGAACGGCAGGCCGCGGACCTGGTTGTAGCCGATCGCGTCGACCAGGTACTTCGCCCGGATCACGTGGGCGAGCTGGCCGAGGTTCATCTCCGGTACGACCACCTTGTCGTAGCGGCCCAGCACCTCGCCGAGGTTCGCCGGCATCGGGGCCAGGTGCCGCAGGTGGGCCTGGGCCACCGAGAGCCCGCGCTGGCGCAGGCCACGGCAGGCGGCGCCGATCGGCCCGTACGTCGAGCCCCAGCCCAGCACCAGCACCCGGGCGTCGCCGTCCGGGTCCTCCACCTCGACGTCCGGCACCGGGATGGTCTCGATGCGGGCCGCCCGGGTCCGCACCATGAAGTCGTGGTTCGCCGGGTCGTACGAGATGTCGCCGGTCTTGTCGGCCTTCTCCAGGCCGCCGATCCGGTGCTCCAGACCGGCTGTGCCGGGCACCGCCCACGGGCGGGCCAGCGTCTGCGGATCCCGCAGGTACGGCAGGAACGTGGTGCCGTCCTCGCCGTTGGGCTCGGTGGCGAACTCGACCCGCAGGTCGGGCAGCGACTCCACATCGGGCAGCAGCCACGGCTCGGAGCCGTTGGCGACGTAGTTGTCCGACAGCAGGATCACCGGGGTGCGGTAGGTCAGCGCGATCCGGGCCGCCTCCAGCGCCGCGTGGAAGCAGTCCGACGGCGACTTCGGCGCGATCACCGCGACCGGCGCCTCGCCGTGCCGGCCGTACAGGGCCATGTTCAGGTCGGCCTGCTCGGTCTTGGTGGGCATGCCGGTGGACGGCCCGGCCCGCTGCACGTCGACGATGACCAGCGGCAGTTCCAGCGCCACCGCCAGGGAGATCGTCTCGCTCTTGAGCGCCACACCCGGACCGCTCGTGGTGGTCACGCCGAGTGAGCCGCCGTACGACGCGCCGAGCGCCGCACCGACCGCGGCGATCTCGTCCTCGGCCTGCATGGTGACCACGCCGAACTTCTTGTGCTTGCTCAGCTCGTGCAGGATGTCCGAGGCCGGCGTGATCGGGTACGCGCCGAGGAACACCGGCAGCCCGGAGCGCACCCCGGCGGCCACCAGGCCCAGCGACAGCGCCGCGTTGCCGGTGATGTTCCGGTACGTGCCCGGCAGCATCTTGGCGGGCTTGACCTCGTACCGGACGGAGAAGTCCTCGGTGGTCTCGCCGAAGTTCCAGCCGGCCCGGAACGCTGCCACGTTCGCCGCCACCAGCTCGGGGCGGGCCGCGAACTTGCGCTCCAGGAAGCGCAGCGTGGACTCGTACGGACGGGAGTACATCCAGCTCAGCAACCCGAGCGCGAACATGTTCTTGGCCCGCTCGGCGTCCTTCTTGGACACGTCGTGCTCGGCCAGCGCGCCGATCGTCATCGAGGTGAGCGCCACCGGGTGCACCGCGTACCCGGCGAGCGAGTCGTCGTCGAGCGGGCTGGCCGCGTAGCCGACCTTCGCCAGGTTGCGCCGGGTGAACTCGTCGGTGTTGACGATGATGTCGGCCCCGCGCGGCAGGTCGGCCAGGTTGGCCTTCAGCGCGGCCGGGTTCATCGCCACCAGCACGTTCGGCGCGTCACCCGGGGTCAGGATGTCGTAGTCGGCGAAGTGCACCTGGAAGCTCGACACGCCGGGCAGAGTCCCGGCGGGAGCGCGGATCTCGGCGGGGAAGTTGGGCAACGTGGAGATGTCGTTGCCCAGTTGCGCCGTCTCCGAGGTGAACCGGTCGCCGGTGAGCTGCATGCCGTCGCCGGAGTCACCGGCGAACCGGATGACCACCCGGTCCAGCTGACGGATCTGCTTGGTCACACCCGCACCTCGCTTAACTGAGCGCCGTCGCCCTCGCCGGCCCGGCCCGCTCCGATTCTCACGTCAGAGCCTACGTCGCCACGTTAGGGCCACCTTGGTCGAGGTCCGACGTATGGGACTGGATCGGGCCGCTGTATGCCCTGCTTTGCAGCGTTTAGTACCTGGGCCCGTAACCCAGATCACCACATATCCATGATCACCGGTCGGTGATCGGACGCTCCGGCACGGTGATGTCGCTGCGGCGGCGCAGCGAACGGGTCGCCAGAGTCAGTGCGAGCACGACCAGGAGACCGGACACGGCGATCAACGCGACGGCGGTCCCCCGGACCGAGGTGTCGTCGCCGTCCCGTTCGCCGGCGGCGACGAGCACGCCCTGCGAGCCGGTCGGGGCCGGCGCCCCGCCGGGCGGGACGGCGTCCGCCGCCGCCGCGCTGATCCGGAAGCTCATCTGCACCTGCCGGTCGCGCCCGCTACGCGGGTCGAGCCGGCCGATCACCGCGCCGGACAGGGGCGCCCGTCGCTGCGCCTCCGCCGAGGCCGCCAGCGTCAGCCGTACGGTCGCGGTCCGCCCGGCCGCCAGCGTGCCCAGTTCGCAGCGGGTCCGGTCGGCCGACACCGGGGCGCAGCCGCTCTCGGTGCCGGCCACCGTCACCCCTTCGGGCAGGAGCACCTCGATCCGGCCCGCCGCGTCGACCTTGCCGGTGTTGCCCAGCCGGACGGTGAGCGTGCTGGGCGCGCCGCTGATGTCGAACAGCACCTCGTCGGCGCGCAGCGAGATGCCGGGCACCGGCGGCCCGGGCGGGAACAGCACCGCGAAGCCCTCGTCGTCGTACGCCGCGCCGCTCACACCGGGCGCGACGGCGGTGACCTGGACCGATCCGGCCAGCGGCATGGTCCGCCAGGCGTCGCCGTCGACCCGGACCCGGATGGTCGCGCTGAACCGGGCGCCCGGCTCCGCGTCCCACCCGACGCAGCGGTGGTTGCCGCCGCCGGCCGGCTCGCAGCCCGGGGTGCCCGCGTCGGTCAGGCCGGGCGGCAGCGTGTAGCCCAGGCTGATCCGCTCCGCCCGCCCGCCGGTGTTGGTCACCGTCACCCGCAGCGTGGCCACCGTGGCGTCGGCGTTCCAGTAGGCCGGCGGGAGGACCACGTCCTCGGTGCTCACGCGTACCCCCAGGGGCCCGCCGGCCGGCTGCGCCGGCGGTGGCGGCGGGGTCTTGACCGGCGGCACGACCGGCGGGGGTGCCGGTGCCGTGGTGGCCGGCGCGGCGGTGGTCGGCGCCGGTTCGGCGGGCGCGCTCGTCGGCGGGGCCGGCGAGGTGGTGACCGGCGCCGGGGGCGTGGTGGCCGGCGGCGGCGGCTCGGTGGGCGGCGGGGCCGTCGCCGTGGTCGTCGGCTCGCCGGTGGGCGCGGGCTCGGTCGGCTCGCCGCCGGGCTCACCGCCGGGCTCGCCGCCCGGCTCCACCGGCTCGATCAGCCGGAGCGCGGCGGCCGGCCCCGGGTGGGCGTCGGCCCCGGCCGGCGCCACCGCCACCAGCGCCGCGACGAGCGCGGGCGCCAGGAGCGCGAGGGTACGGCGGAGCGCTACCCGCCGAACGGGCGCAACGCGGGGGCGGGCCATCTGTCCTCCGGGACGATCAATGAGATCCCATTATTCGGTGATACTTGCCATCAAGCACTAGTCCTGCGAGGAAACGAATTCGTAACGTGTCCGGGACATCTGGACGGGACCGGTACGCTCCGGTCGTGACCGGATATCTCGGCTCGTACGCCACGCTCGGTCTGCTGCTGCTCGCCGCCGTGCTCTTCTTCGTGACGGCGTTCTCCGCGAACCGGGTGTTACGTCCGAGCCGTCCGGCCGAGCCGTGGGGCAAGCGGGCCTCGTACGAGTGCGGTCTCGACCCGGTCGGCGGCGACTGGGCCCAGATGCAGATCCGGTACTACGTCTACGCGTATCTCTACGTGCTCTTCGCGGTCGAGGCGGTGTTCCTGTTCCCGTGGGCCCTGGTCTTCGACCGGCCCGGCTTCGGCGCCGCCACCGTCGTGGAGATGGGCGTCTTCGTGGCGATCGTCGCGCTCGGCATCCTCTACGCCTGGCGGCGCGGCGTCCTGCGCTGGACCTGACGCGCCGGACCGGCCCGTCAGGCCAGCCCGCGGCGGGTCACCGCCGGCGGCCGGTCGCCCCGGATGGACGCCACCATGTCCAGCACCCGGCGGGTCTCGCGGACCTGGTGGGCGCGGAACACCCGGGCGCCGAGCCAGGCCGAGACCGCCGTGGCGGCGAGCGTCCCCTCCAGCCGCTCGGGCACCGGCAGGTCGAGCGTCTCGCCGATGAAGTCCTTGTTCGACAGGGCCACCAGCAGCGGCCAGCCGGTGTCGGTCAGCTCCGCCAGCCGCCTGGTGATCTCCAGCGAGTGCCGGGTGTTCTTGCCGAAGTCGTGCGCCGGGTCGATCAGGATGCCGTCCCGGCGCACACCCAGCCCGACCGCACGCTCGGCCAGCCCGGTCACGGTGCCGACCACGTCGGCCACCACGTCGTCGAAGGCGGCCCGGTGCGGCCGGGTACGCGGGGCGAGTCCTCCCGCGTGCGAGCAGACCAGGCCGGCGCCGGTCGCCGCGGCGACCCGGGCCAGCGCGGGGTCCGCCCCCGACCAGGTGTCGTTGAGCAGGTCCGCGCCGGCCGCGACCGCCTCCACGGCCACCTCGGCACGCCAGGTGTCGATGGAGACGACCACGTCGGGGAAGGCGGACCGGACCGCCGCGATGGTGTCCACCGTCCGGCGGATCTCCTCGGCCACGTCCACCTCGTCGCCCGGCCCGGCCTTCACCCCGCCGATGTCGATGATCTCGGCGCCCTCGTCCACCGCGCGTTCCACCGCGCGCAGCGCGCTGTCCTGGGCGAATGTGGCGCCGCGGTCGAAGAACGAGTCCGGGGTGCGGTTGACGATCGCCATCACCACCAGCTCACCGGGGCCGAACGCCCGTCCGCCCAGCCGCAACGCCCCGGTCATGCCCGCCTCCTCGCCGCCGGACCGCACCGGCCGGTCCGACGCTATCCGGTCCCGCCCGCGCCGCCCGTGCCGGTCCCGTGCGCCGGACGCATTTACCGACCGGACGTCCCGGAGGGCTCGCCCGATCCCGGCCCGCATGCCACGATCTGTGCATGGGTGAGGTTCTGCTCCTCTTGGTCGTCGCGCTGACCGTCGCGGCTGTGGTGTTCGGGGTGACGGTGCTCGTCTCCGGCAAGGATCCGGGCCTCACGCCGGCCGAGCCGGACGGGCGGGCCGTGCCCCTGCCCGGCAGCCGTCCGCTCGACGAGTCGGACGTGTCCGACGTCCGCTTCGACACGGCGCTGCGCGGCTACCGGATGAGCCAGGTCGACGCGGCGCTGCGCCGGGCGGCGTACGACATCGGCTACAAGACCGAGCTGATCGGCGTCCTGGAGGCGGAGAACGCGGCCCTGCGGGACGGGCGTACCGAGGACGCCGACGCGCTGCGCCGGGCGCGCGAGGAGGCCGCCGCGACCCGTCCCGAGACCGAGCAGGCACCCGACCCGTCCACCCCCGAGCCGGTGGTGATCGACCTGTCCGCGCCCGAGCCGCCGGCCCGGACCGACACCGACGGGCAGCCGGGCCGCACCGACGCCGACGGCCGGGCCGGACGCGCCCCGGCCGAGGCGGGCGTGGCGGAGGCCCCCGCCGCGGCGGCGACCGAGGACACCGTCTCCCCGGCGAACGGGATCGCGGCCGGTCCGGCCGACGACGACCGGGAGCGCGGTTCGGTGGTCCGCTCGGAGTCGGCGTGACCGGCGTCGGCCGGCCGGCCGACGACTTCACCGAGGCGTCCCGCCGGGGCGCCGCCGAGGTCACCGCCACGGTGATCGTCGAGGCCCCGGCCGACCGGGTGTTCGCCGCGCTCACCGCATGGGAGCGGCAGTCGGACTGGATCCCGCTGACCCGGGTGCGGGTGGTCGAGGGCGACGGCGGCGAGGGGAGCCTGGTCGAGGCGGTCACCGCGCTCGGCCCGGCCGTGCTCCGCGACGAGATGCGTGTGGTCCGGGTCGACGCGCCCTACGAGGTCGGCGTGGTGCACTGCGGCAAACTGCTGCGCGGCCCCGGCGTGCTGCGCTGCACCCCGATGGACCGCGACCGCACGCAGGTGGTCTGGCACGAGTGGTTCCACCTGCCGGGCGGGGCGGCCGGCCGGGTGGCGTGGCCGGTGCTCTGGCCCGGCTCGAAGTTCAGCCTCACCCAGGCGCTGAAGAAGTTCGCCCGGCTGGTCGAGCAGGGCCGCCTGCCCTGACGGGCGGTCGTTGGCGCGGCGGGGCTGTCGGTGGCCCGGCCTATCGTGGACGCCGTGACTGACCTGGTGACCGACGCCGACGGGCTGCCGCGCTGCGCGTGGGGGGCGAGCACCCCCGACTACGCCGTCTACCACGACGACGAGTGGGGCCGGCCGCTGCGCGGCGACGACGCGCTCTACGAGCGGCTGACGCTGGAGGCGTTCCAGTCCGGCCTGTCCTGGCTGACCATCCTGCGCAAACGGCAGGCGTTCCGGGACGCCTTCGCCGGCTTCCGGATCGAGTCGGTGGCCCGCTACGGCGAGGCCGACGTGACCCGGCTGATGGCCGACGCGGGGATCGTCCGCAACCGGGCCAAGATCGAGGCGGCGATCGCGAACGCCCGGGCCGCGTCCGGGCTGCCCGAGGGCCTCTCCGCGCTGCTCTGGTCCTTCGCGCCCCCGCCCCGGGCCGCGCGTCCCCGGTCCTTCGCCGAGGTGCCGGCCACCAGCCCGGAGTCCGTGGCGATGGCCAAGGCGCTCAAGAAGCGGGGCTTCCGGTTCGTCGGCCCCACGACCGCCTACGCGCTGATGCAGGCCACGGGCATGGTCGACGACCACCTGGCCGACTGCCACGTGAGCGGTGACCGGGCCGGGGTGTGACGGAGCGCGCCACCTCCGGCGTGATGGGATTGGGGCATGACCGACACCGAGCCGCGTACGAGCGGGACGACAGACGGTGCGACCACGACCGGAGCCTGGGCGGTGCTGCTGCCCGCCGAGCGCTTCGAGGCCGAGCGGCTGGTGCACCACGACGCGCTGGAGCTGACCGGGCTGTCCGAGGCGGCCCGCCCCCGGCCCGGTGACCGGGTGGCAGTGCTCGTCGACGAGCCGCTGCGCCTGGTCGCGCTCGGCCGGGTCGCGCTCGCATCGTCCGAGACCCGGGAGGACCCGGACGATCCGCAGTCCGACGCGGTGGCCGGGTCGCTCGTGGTCACGTACACCCGGCGGGTGCTCGACGAGCCGGTGCCGGTCGACGGCCCGGCGCCGGACGGACCGGTCGTGGCGCTCGACCCGGCCCGCTGGCGGTCGTTGGCCGACCGGCTCGGCCCGCCGCCCGCCCGCAGCACCTGGCTGGTCAGCCTGGACCTGCCGATCGAGGCCGCGTCGCGCGCCGAGGCGGTGCGGATCTTCTGGTCCTACGTGCAGGAGCTGGGCCCGCGGGAGCTGCCGGCGTTCGTCTCGCCGTACGGCGACGAGCTGGCCATGCAGGCGTTCGTGCTCGGCGTCGAGGCCAACCAGGATCCGGAAGAGGACGACTGACCTCCGGGGCCGACCGGGGCGGTCAGCGTCCCTCGAAGACCGGCTTCTGCTTGGCGACGAACGCCGTCGTGGCGGCCCGGTGGTCGGCGGTGGCGCCGCAGATCGCCTGGGCCTGCGCCTCGGCGGCCAGCGCGTCGGCGAGCGTGCCCGCGTCGGCGATGGAGAGCTGACGCTTGATCGCCCCGTACGCGACGGTCGGGCCGGCGGCGAGCCGGGCGGCCAGTTCCTGCGCGGTCGGGAGCACCTGCTCGTCGTCGTCCACCAGCTTGGTCAGCAGGCCCAGCCGGCAGGCCTCCTCGGCGCCGACCGGCTCGGCGAGCATCAGCAGCTCGACGGCCTTGGCGTGACCGACCAGGCGGGGCAGCGTCCAGGAGGCGCCGGTGTCGGCGGCGAGGCCCACCCCGGCGAACGCCATCAGGAACCGGGTCTTCGGGCCGCCGATGCGGAAGTCGGCCAGGAACGCCAGCGAGGCGCCGGCCCCGGCGGCCATCCCGCGCACCGCGGCGACCACCGGCTTGGGCAGGTTGGCCAGCCGGGCGGCGATCGGGTTGTAGTGCGCCCGGACCGTGGCCAGCGGGTCGGCGTCCGAGGTCTCCAGCGTCCGCACGTGCTCGCGCAGGTCCTGCCCGGCGCTGAACGAGCCGCCCGCGCCGGCGAGCACGACCGCCCGGCAGGACCGGTCGGTCTCCAGCTCGGCCAGCGTGTCCCGGAGCGCCTCCTTGAGCGCCACGTCGAGCGAGTTCATCGCCGTCGGGCGGTTCAGCGTCAGGGTGACGACGGCGTCGGTGCGGTCGACGAGCAGCGGCTCGGTCACGTTCTAACGACCCTTCTGTCGGGCGAGGCGGTTGCCGGTGTCGAGGCACTGCTCGACGTACCGGTCGGCGGCCGGCCGGAGCCGGGCCGCGTGCCGGTCGAAGAAGCTGGCCGCGCTGGTGCCCGGCCAGCGCTCGGGCAGCAGTGCCGGGGGCAGTTGCGGATCCCGGAACAGGAACGTACGCCATGCGTGCACGAGCCGGAATCGGGCCGCGTACGCGTCCTCGTCGCTGCTGCGCACAGTGACGCCGGAGAGCAGCGGCTTCTGCTCGGCGACGAACCGCTCGTACGCCCGCCCGATCTCGGCCAGGTCCCAGGCGCGGCGGACCACGCCCATCGCGCCGGGGGTGCCGGCCGCGTGCGCTGCGGTGAACCGCTCGTAGCGCACGCCCGCCTCGTCGAGCAGCAGGTCGACGTCCTCACCCGGGCGGGTGGCCACCCAGGTGCAGTCGTCGAGCGTGCCGTAGCCGAGGAAGGCGAGGTTCGCGGCGAGCCGCTGCCGGTCCCGGCGGGACGAGGGCGCGGTGAGCACCAGGAGATCGAACCGTCCGTCCCAGCTGTGCCGCCCGGTCCGGTAGATCCGGGACGCCGCCTCGTCGAGTCGACGTGCCGCCTTCGGGGTGATCGAATATCCCGGTCCGGACGCGAGCCGGAGCGGTTCCAGCCAGCCCTGACGGACCATCCGGGAGACCGCGGTGCGTACCGCCGGTGGGGCGATCCCGAGCGGGGCGAGCAGCTTGACCAGGGCGGCAACCGGTGCGCGGCCACCCCGGGCCCGGAGGTGGTCGCCGTACAGGTCGAAGAGTGCCGACCGTGCCTGCATGACCGCACATTGTGACAGGCCTATCCAAGATAAGCTAGATGCTGTTACATCAATGCTGCTTCGGTTTGGGTCCGGCGGTGTTCATCAGGGAAAATCGTTGGTCGAGCCTTCCGCGATGGTTGCGGATGGCGATGGCGAAGTGGCTGTGGGGCAACTCACCGACCCTGGTGTAGGTCTGAGGGGAGACAACATGGCGGCGATGAAGCCGCGGACGGGCGACGGTCCGCTGGAAGTCACCAAGGAGGGCCGGGGCATCGTCATGCGAGTCCCGCTGGAGGGTGGTGGCCGGCTCGTCGTCGAGATGACTCCCGACGAGGCCACCGCGCTCGGTGACGCGCTGAAGGCGGCCGCGGGCTGATTCGAGGAGTGTCCCGCACGGCGTCCGCCGTGCGGGCGGTTCGTCCTACCCTGAGCCACCGGCATGCCCGGTGGCTCAGGGTCTTTCCTCGACGGCTGCGTGGGGGAATGTGCCCGTTCAACCCATTTCGGAGGTACGGTCCAGCGTGCTGGTCATTCGTCTGGTGAGTGGGCCCGCAGGGCCCGACGCTCTCGTCCTGCCCGTCCGTCCCGGAGGGCCGGACTCCCCGGACTCCCTGGCCTCGCCGGACCCCACGGTCTCGCCGGCCTCCACGGCCCGCCTGGTCCCGACCGCCGTGCCGCTCGGCGACGACGTCCCTGCCGAGGCCGCAGCCGTCCTGCCCGCCACCCGGCTCACCGGCGCGGCCGGCGAGGTACGCGAGCACCTGCGTCCCGGTGGCTCCCCGGCGCGGCTGTGGCTTCTGGGCGTCGGCGAGGGCGACGAGCGCGACTGGCGCACCGCCGGAGCTGCGCTGGCCCGCGCGGCGAAGGATGAGACGCAGATCACCATCGCACTTCCCGGCGAGGCGACGGCGGCGCTGCGTGGCCTCGCCGAAGGGCTGCTGCTCGGCTCGTACCGATTCCGTCTCACCGAGGCCGGCAAGCGTCCGGTCCTGGCCGAGGTGTCGGTGCTCGTCGACGACCCGGACGCTCTTGCCGGCACGCTCGACGCCGCCCGGGCCACCGCCGAGACGACCCGGCTCGCCCGGGACCTGACCAACATGCCCTCGTCCACCAAGAACCCGGAGTGGTTCGCCGCGCAGGTGGCCGAGGCCGCGTCCGGGCGCCCCGGCCTGCACCTGCGGGTACGCGGCCCGGAGGAGCTGGCGGCCGAGGGCTTCGGCGGTCTCCTCGCCGTCGGCGGCGGCTCCGCGAGCGGCCCGCGCCTGGTGGAGCTGGACTGGCGGCCCGACGGCGCGCGTACCCACGTGGTGCTCGTCGGCAAGGGCATCACGTTCGACACCGGCGGCATCTCGATCAAGCCGGTGCCGGCCATGAAGCTCATGCGCAAGGACATGGCCGGTGCCGCCGCCGTGATCGCCGCGACGCTCGGCGCCGCCGAACTGCGCCTGCCGGTCCGGGTCACCACGCTCGCCCCGCTCGCCGAGAACATGGTCAGCGGCTCGGCGTTCCGCCCCGGCGACGTGATCCGGCACTACGGCGGGCTGACGAGCGAGAGCACCAACTCCGACGCCGAGGGCCGGCTGGTGCTCGCCGACGCGCTGGCGTACGCGGCCCGCGAGCTGAAGCCCGACCTGCTGATCGACCTGGCGACGCTGACCGGCGCGAACGCCGTCGCCCTGGGCAAGCGGCACGCCGCGCTCTACAGCGAGAACGACGCGCTCGCGGCCGGCCTGCTCGACGCGATCACCGCGGCCGGCGAGCGGGCCTGGCGGATGCCGCTGGCCGACGACTACGTGGAGTACCTGGCCAGCGAGATCGCCGACCTGCACAGCTCCCCGGCGCAGGGCGCCGGTTCGGTGGTCGCCGCGCTGTTCCTGCGGGAGTTCACCGGCGACCTGCGGGACCGGTGGGCGCACCTGGACATGTCCGCGCCGTCGTGGTCCGACGACACGCACGGCGAACTGGTCAAGGGCGCCACCGGCTGGGGTGTGCGCGGGCTGCTGCGCTGGCTGGCGACGCTGGGCTGATCAGGCGTGCGGGGCACGCCTGATCAGCCTGGTCAGGCGTGCGGGGCACGCCTGATCAGCCTGGTCAGGCCTTGACGGCGGCGAGCAGACCGTGGCCGACCGGCAGCAGCGCGGGCACCCAGTTCTCCGACTCGCGGATCGCCTTGATCGTCTCCCGTACGGTGACCGTCTCGACGTCCCGCGCTGCCGGGTCGCCGATCCGGCCGGCCGCCAGCGCGCCGTTGAGCGCGAGCACGCCGCCGGGGCGCAGCAGCCGCAGCGCCGCGTCCACGTACGCGGCGAAGCCGGTCGCCACCGCGTCCACGAAGACCAGGTCGTAGGCGCCGTCCGCGAGCCGCGGCAGCACGTCGAGCGCCCGGCCGGTGATGATCCGGGTACGCCCCGACGGGAAGCCCGCCTCCTGGAACAGCCGCCGGGCGATGCGCTGGTATTCGACCTCGACGTCGATCGTGGTGAGCACACCGTCGGGGCGCATGCCGCGCAGCAGCCACACGCCGCTCACCCCGGTGCCGGTGCCGATCTCCACCACGGCCCGGGCGTTGCCGGCGGCGGCGAGCAGCCGCAGGGCGGCACCCGACCCGGGCGTGACCGCCTCCACCCCCACCTCGTGGGCGAGGGCGCGGGCCGTGCGCAGCACGAGATCCTCGGTGACGAAAGACTCGGCGAAGTGGAGCGCCTGGGCCGTCGAACTGCCGTGACCGGCGACCGTGGCGATGGGACACCTCCGAGGGGCGGACTGGTGCGAGGGGCGGTATGCACTGTGAGCGTAGAGGCGGGCCGGTACCGGCGCAGCCGCGAGTCCGCCGCGGAGTGCTCACGGACGGCAACCCCTGACTCCGTTCGCGTCATCCGTGTAATCCTGGATGCGTCCCGCGCGTCACTGTCGTCCGGCTCCGCCGGCCGTCGGCGCGGGGCCAGCGGGACGGAGTGGGAGGCACCGACGTGACCGACGGCTGGGACTGGCGGCGGCCCGGCGGATCGCCGGCACCGGGTGGGCCGGCGTCCGGACGACCGCCGCAGGACGCCCCGGGTCAGGCGACGTCGCCGTGGTGGTCCGACGCGCTGGCCGACCCGTGGCGGGATCCGTACGCGCCCGCCGCCGTGGTGATCCCGGCGGCGCCGGCGTCCGGTGCGGGGGAGCCGGAGCCGGTCACCGACCCGGACCTGCCGACCCGGCCGGGGCTGCGCCAGGTGGTGCTGATCTCCCTGGTCACGGCGCTGCTGGCCGGTTCTCTCGGCAGCGCCCTGACGTACGCCTTCCTGCGCGGCGGTGACGTGCCGACGATCGGTGCGCAGACCGGGCAGGCCCCGGCGCTGGCCCAGCGCAAGCCCGAGTCGCTGGCCGGGGTGGCCGAGCGGGTCCTGCCCAGCGTGGTCACCATCCGGGTGGTCAGCCTCGGCGGCACCAGCGAGGGCTCCGGCTTCGTGGTGACCAGCGAGGGTCACATCGTCACCAACGACCACGTGGTCGCCGACGGCCCCGGCAAGGCCACTGTCGTGTTCAACGACGGCAGCACCGCCGCAGGCACCGTGGTCGGGCAGGATCCGGAGTCGGACCTCGCCGTGATCAAGGTCTCGCGCAGCGGGCTGACCCCGGTGCAGTTCGGCGACTCCGACGCGCTCGCCGTCGGTGACCCGGTGCTCGCCATCGGGTCGCCGTTGTCGCTCGCCAACACCGTCACCGCCGGCATCGTGAGCGCGCTGGACCGGACGATGCAGGCCGGCGAGCCGGGCGGGCCGACCCGCTACTACGCGGCGATCCAGACCGACGCCGCCGTCAACCACGGCAACTCCGGCGGCCCGCTGGTGGACGGCGCCGGGCGGGTGGTCGGGGTGAACTCGACGATCAAGTCGCTGGTGGCCGACGGGCAGGAGGCCGGCAACATCGGCCTCGCCTTCGCCATCCCGATCAACCAGGCGAAGCGGATCACCGAGGACATCATCGGCACCGGCAAGGCCCGGCGTACGGTGATCGGCGCCCAGGTCGGCGGCACCGGCGCCACCGGCGGCGGCGTACGCCTCAACGCGGTCGAGCCGGCCGGCCCGGCGGCGGCGGCCGGACTGCGTACCGGGGACGTGGTGCTCCGGCTGGACGGCCATCCGATGACCGATCCGACAGACCTGGTGGCCCTCGTGCGCAAGTACGCGCCCGGTTCCGTGGTGACAGTCGAGTACCGGCGCGGGTCGGCGCGGCAGAACGCGTCGGTGACGCTCGCCGCGGATGCGAAGTGAGGACCCGTCACCCCCTCCCCGATGGTCACCTGACGTGCGTAGTCTTGCCCTCACACGGACGAGGAGGCCGCGGTGTTCGAGAACCTGAACTGGTGGGAGATCGGCGTCCTGCTGCTCCTGGCGCTGTTGATCTTCGGCGATCGGCTGCCCAACGTGATCAACGACGGCCTCCGGATGGTCCGCAACCTGCGCAACATGGCGCGCAACGCGACCGGTGACCTGAGCCGCGAGCTGGGTACGGACATCCAGCTGGAGGATCTGCACCCCAAGGCGTTCATCCGCAAGCACCTGCTCAGCGAGGACGACGAGCAGGCGATCCGCAAGCCGCTCCAGAGCATGTACGACAACCTGCGCTCGGACGTCACAGGCGTGCACGACGAGCTGAAGGACGTGGCAAAGGCCGCCGACCTGCGTACCCCGAGGGTCGCGACCAGCACCCCGACCCCCGCGCCCCCGGCCCCCCGCCCGTCCTACGACGACGCCACCTGACCGCGCCCCCTCCCGCGTGCGGCGGGAAGGGGCGGTGGGGAGGGAGCGGTGGGTGAGGGTCAGCGGCCGGCCGGCTTGAGGCCCAGGGGCTTGCCGAGCAGGGACTCGCGGCGGACGGCCAGGCGGTCGGCGACCTCGAACAGCGCCTTCGCGGCAGGGGCGTCCGGCTGCGCCAGCACGATCGGCTGACCGGCGTCGCCACCCTCGCGTACCCGCGTGTCCAGCGGGATCTGCCCCAGCACCGGCACCTGCGCGCCGATCGTGCGGGTCAGCGACTCGGCCACCGCCGCGCCGCCACCGGCCCCGAAGACCTCCATCCGGGAGCCGTCCGGCATCTCCAGCCAGGACATGTTCTCGATCACGCCGACCACCCGCTGGTGGGTCTGCAGCGAGATCGCACCGGCCCGCTCGGCCACCTCGGCGGCGGCCGCCTGCGGCGTGGTGACCACAAGGATCTCCGCGTTCGGCAGCAACTGGGCCACCGAGATCGCGATGTCGCCGGTGCCCGGCGGCAGGTCGAGCAGGAGGACGTCCAGGTCACCCCAGTAGACGTCGGCGAGGAACTGCTGAAGCGCCCGGTGCAGCATCGGCCCGCGCCAGACCACAGCGGCGTTGCCGGGGGTGAACATGCCGATCGAGATGACCTTCACGCCGTGCGACTGCGGCGGCATGATCATGTCCTCGACGCGGGTCGGCGCGCCGTCGGCGCCGAGCATCCGGGGCACCGAGTGGCCGTAGATGTCCGCGTCCACCACGCCCACCGACAGGCCCCGCGAGGCCAGCGCGGCGGCCAGGTTGACTGTGACGCTGGACTTGCCGACACCGCCCTTGCCGCTGGCGACCGCGTAGACGCGGGTCCGCGAGCCCGGCTGGGCGAACGGGATCACCGGCTCGGCGGTGGCACCGCCACCGCGCAGCTTCGACTGGAGCTCCTGACGCTGCTCCGGGCTCATCACACCGAAGATGATCTCGACACCGCTCACGCCCGGTACCGCGCCGACGGCGGCGGTGATGTCACTGCGCAGCTTGTCCTTCAGCGGGCAGCCGGCCACGGTGAGCAGCAGCTCCACCCGGACCACGCCGTCCTCACCACGCTCGGCGGACTGGACCATGCCGAGTTCGGTGATCGGCCGGCGGATCTCCGGGTCGTTGACGGTGGCCAGGGCGGCCTGGATCGCGTCGGAGACGGTGCTGACGGGTGCTGACATGCCCGCAATGCTACGTCGCGGGTCATCGGCCACCGCCGCTGGCGGGGGCGGTGTGAGCGATTCGATGACCGCTCAGCCGTCGCGCCGGCCGTCCCGCGCGTAGTCGCTGTCCAGCTCGTCCCGGGGCTCGTCCAGCGGCTCGCCGCCGCCCGTCCGCCGGCCCTCCCGCTCCTGCTGCCGCCGCTCCCGCCTGCGCCGCCGCTCGGCCGCCTCGTCCAGTTCCTCACCCAGCCGGGTCAGCTCCGAGCGCAGGAAGTCCCGGGTCGCCACGTCACCCATCGCTATCCGCAGCGCGGCGATCTCCCGGGCCAGGTACTCCGTGTCGGCCTTCTGGAGCGTGGCCCGCCGCCGGTCCTCGTCCATCGCGATCCGGTCCCGGTCCGCCTGCCGGTTCTGCGCGAGCAGGATCAGCGGCGCCGCGTACGACGCCTGCAGGGAGAGGATCAAGGTCAAGAACGTGAAGGTGTACGGGTCGAAGCGCAGACTCGCCGGCGCCAGCGTGTTCCACAGGAACCAGGCCACCAGGATCAGCGTCATGTAGACGAGGAAGTTCGCCGTACCCATGCCCCGGGCGATGCCCTCGGCCCAGCGGCCGAACGTCTCCGCGTCGATCCGTGGCAGGTGCAGGCTCCGCGGGGCGCGCGGCTGGTCGAGCCGGTCGCCGCGTCGCTGGTCACTCATCGTCGCCGTCCAGGGTGCCGTCGTCGGTGGCGGACGAGGTGGGGGCCGCGTCCCGGTCCCGCCAGTCCCGCGGCAGGGAGTGGTCCAGCACGTCGTCCACTGTCACCGCGCCGACCAGCCGGTTGTTCCGGTCCACCACCGGCATGCCGACCATGTCGTACGTGGCCATCCGCCGGGTGATCTCGGGCAGCGGGGTCGACGTGCGCAGCGGGTCGATGTCGTTCACCACGATGCCGCCGAGCAGGTCGGCCGGCGGTTCGCGGAGCAACCGCTGGAAGTGCACCATACCCAGGTAGCGGCCGGTCGGCGTGGTCAGCGGGGCACGGGCCACGAAGACCTGGGCCGCCACCGCGGGGGACAGCTGCGCCTCCCGGATCCGGGCCAGCGCCTCAGCCACCGTGGCGTCCGGCGGCAGGATCACCGGCTCCGAGGTCATCACGCTGCCGGCGGTGCCGGAGGCGTAGCGCAGCAGCTGGCGTACCGGGTCGGCCTCGTCCGGCTCCATGAGGTCCAGCAGCACGTCCTGCTCCGGCGGGGGCAGCTCGTTGAGCAGGTCGGCCGCGTCGTCCGGCTCCATCTCCTCCAGCACGTCGGCGGCGCGCTGGCGGTCCAGCGCGGCCAGGATCTCCACCTGGTCGCGCTCGGGCAGCTCGCTCAGCACGTCGGCCAGGCGTTCGTCGTCGAGCGCGGCGGCCACCTCGTTGCGCCGGGCGTCGGGCAGATCCTGGAGGGCGTTCGCCAGGTCGGCCGGGCGCATGTCCTCCAGGACGGCGAGCAGGTTCGCCGTACCCCGGTTGTCGCCGACCGCGCCCAGCCCGCGGACCCGGTCCCAGTCGACCTGGTGGAGGTGGCCGCGGCGGGTGAGCCGGCCGGTGTGCTCGCGCACGGCGACGCGGCTCAGCGCCCACTCGCCGCCGCGGCTGGACTCCATCGCCACGTCCACCACCGAGCCGGCCTGCCCGCTGTCGAGCTGGACCCGGCGGTCCAGCAGCTCCTGGAGCACCAGCAGTTCGTTCGGGCGCTTCTCGAACCGGCGCAGGTTGAGCGTGCCGCTGCCGAGCACCACCGCGTCCGTGTCGATGGAGGTGATCCGGTTGATGGACAGGAAGATGCGCCGCCGCATCGGCATCTCGGCGACCAGACCGACCACCT
Source organism: Micromonospora sp. CNZ296 (assembly GCF_007827635.1). NCBI lineage: Bacteria > Bacillati > Actinomycetota > Actinomycetes > Micromonosporales > Micromonosporaceae > Micromonospora > Micromonospora sp. CNZ296. The sequence continues at coordinate 207,779 of NZ_VISW01000011.1, read as the reverse complement.
CCGGCGGTCGCTGGGTCGCGCGCATCCGGGCCACCGCGTCGCGGACGCGGCCGACCTGGTCGCCGTTCGGGTCGAAAACGGCGACTCCGGCGAGTCGAGCGAGGTAGACCCGGTTCGGCGTGCTCACGGGCACCAGCCTAAGGGCCTACTCTCTAACAGCATGTCGACCTTGGGCTACGAGATCGTGGACGTCTTCACCGACCGCCCGTTCGCCGGCAACCCGCTGGCCGTGGTGTTCGGCGCGGAAGGGCTGGCCACCGAGCAGATGCAGGCGCTCGCGCTGGAGTTCAACCTGTCCGAGACGGTCTTCGTGCTGCCGCCGACGCAGGTGGGCGCCACCTACCGGGCCCGGATCTTCACCCCGGCCGACGAGCTGCCCTTCGCCGGGCACCCGAGCGTCGGCGCCGCGGTCACCGCGAGCCGGCGTGGCGTCTTCGGCGCGGGCCGGGTCACCCAGGAGTGCGGCGCCGGCGTCCTGCCGATCGAGGTGACCGCCACCGGCGCGACGCTCACCGGCGGCACGCCCACGCTCGGCCCGGAACTCGACCCGGAGCCGCTGCTGGAGATGGTCGGCCTCACCGGCCCCGACCACGTCGGCCCGCCACCGCGGGTCGCCGGGTGCGGCCTCGAATTCCCCTATCTTCCGGTACGCCCGGACGCGGTGGCCCGGGCACGGTTGAACACGACGGCGGCGCAGCGGTACGGAGTGGAGCACGTCAGCCTCTTCTCCTGGGAGCCCGGTTCGCAAACCGCACACGCCCGGGTCTTCGTGCCGGGGCTCGGCGTACCGGAGGACCCGGCGACCGGCTCGGCCGCCCTGGGACTGGGCGTGTGGCTGGTCGCCAGCGGCCTGCTGCCCGGCGAGGGCCGCGCGGAGTACACCGTCCGGCAGGGCATCGAGATCAACCGTCCGTCGACGCTCGCCTGCACGGTGACCGCGTCCGGCGGGCTGGCGGTGGGCGCCACCGTCTCCGGCCAGGTGATGCCGGTGGCCCGAGGCGAGATCACCGTCCCCCCGTTCATCGGCTGACCGCCCCGCCCGTGGCCCTCTCCGGGGTGGGGTGGGCGGGGGATGGGGCAGGATGGCGGGGTGAGTGACGAGGTGGACGAGCGGGTGACGCCGCCGCTCGTGGACGAGGCGGTGAAGAAGGCCGCGGTCTGCTGGGTGAGCACCGCCGGCGGCCCGGCGTACGCGCTGTGGTGCCTGCCGCTGGAGGGCACCCTGCTCGTGGTCACCGGTCCCGGCGAGCAGGCCGCACCCGGGCTGGCCGACAGCGACACGGCCGACGTGACGCTGCGCGGCGACCACGGCGGGCGGATCGTCAGCTGGCCGGCGCGGGTGACCCGGCTGCAACCGGGCACCGAGGAGTGGGACACCGTCGCGCCGCTGGTCGCGGCGAAGCGGCTCAACGCCTCCGGCTCCGCCGCCGAGCTGGTGGAGCGGTGGGCGGCACAGGGGTGCGCGCTGAACCGGCTCGCGCCCGCCGGCACCGCGGTGTCCGGCGCCGACCTGCCGGACGGCTCGCTGAGCGAGCAGCCCCGACCGACCCCTGTGGTACGGGCCGTCCGCAAGCCGTTCCGCCTGCACCGCGTCCGCCGCCGCTGACCGTGCGAACCGTCGGCGGGCCGGGTCAGGCGACGGGGACCGGGTCGAGCAGGTCGAGCACGCCCCTCAGTGAGGTCAGCGACGGCCCGTCGAAACCGTGGTCGGCGTTGAGGACCACGTGGTCGGCGAGATCCGGTGCCGCCAACCGGGCGGCGCTCAGCCCCGCCCGCTCCGCGCCGGTCAGTTCCTGGCTGTCGCCGTCCCCGACGTAGAGGCAGTCGGCCGGGGCCTGGCCGAGCCGGTAACACGCGGCCAGGTAGAGCGCCGGGTCCGGCTTGCAGCGCCCGAGGCGTACCGAGAAGACCTGGGCGTCGAGCAACGGCGCGACGGCGAGCTGCGGCAGGAACGCCGGTAGTTCGTGCGTGCAGTCGCTGACCAGCCCGGTACGGACGCCCCGGTGGCGCAACGCGGCCAGCACCGGCACCGCCTCGGCGCGTAGCCGGGTGTCCGCGCGTACTGCCCGGTGCCGGGTGGCGACGGCGGCGCGCACGGTCGCGTCGGACGGGTGGACGCCGAGCCGGGCGCACACCCAGCGCATCGTCGACTCGGCGTTCCCGAAGGAGCCGCTGGCCCGTTCGTAGAAGCTGCTGTCCAGCACCTCCACCAGGGCCTCGGTGGAGCAGCCGAGCATGTCGGCGGTGGCGCGGTGGGCGGCTCCGCGCCGCACACCATGGGTCAGGGTGCCGAAGAAGTCGAACAGCACCGCCTGGAATCCGGGCATGAGGGAACGCCTCCGGACGTCGAGGGGGGATCGCCGGGACGCGCATGATCGTAACGGAGTGCTGACTTTCCGTGTCGGTCGGGTGTCCGTGTGAGGATTACCGTTCGTGCCGACCGTTCCGCATCGCCCGCCGCTCGACGCGCTGACGGTGGGCGCGCTCGCCCTGGCCGTCGCCTCGGTCTCGTCCTCGGCGCCGCTCGTGGCGTTCGCCGCCGCGTCGGCGCTGGCAGTGGCGTTCTGGCGTACCGCGTTGTCGGTGGCGGTCCTGGGCCCTGTCGCGTTGACCAGGAGGCGCGCCGAACTCCGGGCGCTGACAGCCGGGCCGGGCCGGCGCGAGGGGCTCTACTGCGTACTCTCCGGGGTCGCCCTGGCCGCCCACTTCGCCACCTGGATGCCGAGCGCGCAGCTCACCTCGGTGGCGGCCGCGACCGCGCTCGGGGCGACGCAGCCGGTGTGGCAGGGGCTGATCGCCCGAGGGCAGGGGCGGCGGCTGCCGACGGCGGTGTGGGCCGGAATCGCGGTGGCGGTGCTCGGCGCGGTGCTCGCCACCGGCGCCGACTTCGGCGTCTCCGGCCGGGCGTTCGCCGGCGACCTGCTCGCGGTGGTCGGCGGACTGTTCGCGGCCGTCTACACCGCCTTCGGCGAGCGGGCCCGGGCCAGCATCAGCACCACCACCTACACCACCGTCTGCTACGGCGTCTGCGCGGCGATCCTGCTCGTGGTGTGCCTGGTCGGCGGCGTACGCCTGCACGGCTTCGACGGCGCGACCTGGCTGGCGATCCTCGGCCTGGTGGCGGGCGCCCAGCTGCTCGGCCACTCGATGTTCAACTACGCCCTGCACCGGGTCTCCGCGACCACAGTCAGCGTGCTGATCCTGCTGGAGGCGCCCGGCGCGGCGCTGATCGGCTGGGTGTGGCTGGGGCAGTTGCCCCGGCCGCTGGCCCTGCCGGGCCTGGCGCTGCTGCTGGCCGGCGTTGCGGTGGTGGTGCTCGGCGGCGCGCGCGCCGGCCGTCGCGTCGCGCCGGTCGCGGCCCCCGCCGACCCGACGCCGCTCGGCGACTGAGCCGGTCGGGGCGAAGTCGCGCCGTTCCGGCCACCGGGCCGTCCGGTTTGCACGAAAGTGCTCAGGGTGGGGGCGGACCGGGACGACGCGGCGGAGGCGGGCACCGTCGTCACGCCCTCGGCCGAGTTCCCGCCGCTCGGCGACGAGGAACGGGCGGCGCTCGGCCGGATCGGTGAGCGCTGGCGCGGCCCGCGCCGCGCCGACGACCTGCCGGTCGACCCGACGCTCGGGCGGCACGACCGGCACCCGGCGCCCACCCGGTTCGGCCGGCTGGCGCCGATCGACATGTTCACGGTGGCGCAGCCGGACGAACTGGTCGCCACCGGTGCGGCCGACCTGCCCGGTGACCGGGCCGGCCGGACCGCCGCCCGGGTCCGCCGGGCCCTGCTCGGGCCGCCGCTGTCCAGCGCGTCGGTGCTCTACGAGCGGATGCGCAAACTCGTCGCGCTGCCGGTGCTCTCCTCCGACCTGCTCAGCTCCGTGGCGTACGGGCCGGAGGCGATGCTCGCCGTGCTGGTGCTGGCCGGGAGCGCCGCGCTCGGACTGGCCCTGCCGCTCGCCGCCGTGCTCGTGGTGCTGATGGTCGCCGTCGGCCTCTCCTACCGCCAGACCATCCCGGCCTATCCGCACGGCGCCGGCTCCTACATCGTCGCGGGGGACAACCTCGGGCGTACGCCGGGACTCGCCGCCGCGGCCGGGCTGATGCTCGACTACGTGCTGACCGTGTCCGTGTCGGTGGCGGCCGGGGTGCACGCGGTCACCTCGGCGCTACCCGGGCTCAGCTCGTGGGCGGTGCCGCTCGGGGTGCTGGTGATCGCGGTGCTGCTCGCCGGCAACCTGCGCGGCGTACGCACCGCGGGGAACATCTTCGTGCTGCCCACGTACGCGTTCGTGGTGGTGCTGCTCGCGGTGCTGGCTGTGGGTTACGCGAAGGCCGCGGCGCGGGGTTTCGCACCGGTGCCGCCGCCGTCGGTGCCCGCCGCCGAGGGCCTGAGCCTGCTGCTGGTGCTGCGGGCGTTCTCCTCCGGCGCGGTGTCGATGACCGGCATCGAGGCGGTCTCCAACGCGGTGCCCGCGTTCCGCCCGACCGAGTGGCGCAACGCCCGCACCACGCTCGGCTGGATGGTCGCCATGCTCGTCACGCTGTTCGCCGGCCTGGTCGGGCTGATCCACCTCGACGGCCTGGTGCCCCGGGCGGACGAGACGCTGCTGTCCCAACTCGGCCGGGTGACGTTCCCGAGCGGGCCCGGGTACGCGATCCTCCAGGCCACCACCGCGCTGATCCTGCTGCTCGCCGCGAACACGGCGTTCAACGACTTCCCCCGGCTGCTGTTCTTCATGGCCCGCGACGGGCACGCGCCGCGCCGGTTCCTGCACATGGGTGACCGGCTGGCGTTCAGCAACGGGCTGGTGGCGCTGGCGCTGACCGCAGCGGCGGTGTTCGTCGCGTTCGGCGGGCACACCGAGCGGCTGATCCCGCTGTACGCGGTGGGCGTGTTCCTCGCCTTCACGCTGTCCCAGACCGGGATGGTGGTGCACTGGCGGCGCCACCGGGGGCCGGGATGGCGCCGCCGGCTCGCCGTCAACGCGGCCGGGGCGGCGCTGTCCGGGCTGGTGCTGCTGACCGCGGCGGTCGCCAAGTTCACCGAGGGCGCCTGGGTGGTGGTGCTCGCCGTGCCGCTGCTCGTGCTGCTGTTCCGCCGGATCCACAGGCACTACGCCCGGCTGCACCACGCGCTGGCTCTGCATCCGCCGCCGTCCGCGCCGCCCGCCGAGGGCGACGAACTGCCCCAGCAGGTACGCCACCTGGTGGTCGTGCCGGTGGCCCGGCTGAACCGGGCGTCGCTGCGCGCGCTGGCGTACGCGACGTCACTCGGGCGGCCGACGCTCGCCGTGCACCTCGCTCCCGAGGAGGCCGAGGCGGACCGGTTCCGGGAACAGTGGCGGGCCTGGGGGGACCACCTGCGGCTGGAGACGATCGTGTCGCCGTACCGGTCGGTGATCGGGCCGCTGGCGCACTACCTGGAGGCGCTGCACGCCGCGAGCCCGGACCTGACGCTCACCGTGATCGTGCCGGAGGTGGTGCTGCGCCGGCGGCGGTACCGGCTGCTGCACAGCCGCGCCGAGCAGCGGCTACGGGTCGCGTTGCGCGCGCTGCCCGGCGTGGTGGTCACGAGCGTCCCGGTGCACGTGTCGTGACCTCAGACGTCGTGGACCTCCAGCACCCGGGTGGCGGGGGCCGCGTCGCCCAGCTCGGCGCGCAGCGCGACGCGCTCCGGGTCGACCAGGAACGCGTCGAGCCCGGCGCGGGCGGCGAACCGGATGACGTGCACCTCGGTCTCCCCGTCCCCGGTGCGCAGCCGCCGTTCCAACTCGCCGCCGTGCCGGCCGAGCAGCGCCAGCACCGCGTCCTCGTACCGCCGCCCGGCGTTCACGTCGGCGCTCAGGTCGACGAGCGCGACCAGCAGGACCGCTTGCTCCGTGGTCATGTGTTCCTCTCGGTTCCGTCAGGCGTCCAGCCCGAGCGCCTTCGCGCTGGCCGTCCAGAGCCGGGCGGCCAGCGCCGGGTCGGCGGCCTTGGGCCGGGGCCGGTGCGGCTTGCGGTCGGCGTAGTAGCCGCCGTCGATCAGCCGGGCCGGATCCTGGCAGGCGAGCCAGACGAGCGTCTCCGCGCCCTTCTCCGGGCTGCGGAACGGCAGCAGCCGCATGCCGAGCGCCACGATCCGGCTCTCGTTGCCGAAGCGGGTACGCACCACGCCGGGGTGGAACACGTGCGCCGGCACCTCCGGCCAGCGTCGCGCCGCCTCGGCGGTGAACAGGATGTTCGCCTGCTTGCTGGTGCCGTACGCGCGGAACGGCCGGTAGGAGCGCAACGCGGAGTTGAGGTCGTCCGGGTCCAGCACACCGCTGCGGTGCGCGTCCGATCCGGTGACCACCATCCGCCCGATCCGGTCCCGCAGCAGGTTGCTGAGCAGGAACGGGGCGAGGTGGTTGGCCTGCATGCTCAGCTCGAACCCGTCGACCGTGGTGATCGGTTCCAGCACGATCGCGCCGGCGTTGTTGGCGAGCACGTCGATCCGGTCGTACCGCTCGCGTAACCGCTCGGCGAGCCCGCGTACGTCGTCGAGCACCGCGAAGTCGGCGCGGAACAGCTCCGGCTGCTCGCCGCAGCACTCGCGGACCCGTTCGCCCGCGGCGCGCAGCCGGGCCGGGTCGCGGCCGACCAGCACCACCTGGTCACCGCGGCGCGCCAGTTCCTCCGCGGCAGCCAGCCCGATGCCGGAGCTGGCCCCGGTCAGCACCACGATCCGACGCTCAGTGAGATCTTCCACAGGTCCATTCACCCCGGTCACGGCACGAGGTTACCGTGGCGTCACCACGCCCTTTGGGATCGTTAAGTTCTCGAAATCCACCGCTGCGCCGGCACTCGCGCCGGACGCTGGAAGGAGCGCATCCATGACCGCTGTCGGTCGTCCCCGCCGATCCTGCCTGGCGGTACCCGGCTCCAGCGTCAAAATGCTCGGCAAGGCCCAGGGCCTCCCCGCCGACCAGGTCTTCCTGGACCTGGAGGACGCGGTCGCCCCGCTGGCCAAGCCGGACGCGCGCAAGAACATCGTGGCCGCGCTGAACGAGGGCGACTGGGCGGGCAAGACCCGCGTGGTCCGGGTCAACGACCTGACCACGCCGTGGACCTACCGGGACGTCATCGAGGTGGTCGAGGGCGCCGGGGCGAACCTGGACTGCATCATGCTGCCGAAGGTGCAGAACGCCGAGCAGGTGCACTGGCTGGACCTGCTGCTCACCCAGATCGAGAAGACGCTCGGCCTGGAGGTGGGCCGGATCGGCATCGAGGCACAGATCGAGAACGCGGCCGGGCTGGTGAACGTGGACGCCATCGCCGGCGCCTCGCCCCGGGTCGAGACGATCATCTTCGGCCCGGCCGACTTCATGGCCTCGATCAACATGAAGTCGCTGGTGGTCGGCGCGCTGATCCCGGACTACCCGGGCGACCCGTACCACTACATCCTCATGCGCATCCTGATGGCCGCGCGGATGCACGACAAGCAGGCCATCGACGGCCCGTTCCTGCAGATCCGGGACGTGGACGCGTTCCGCGAGGTGGCGAAGCGCTCGGCGGCGCTGGGCTTCGACGGCAAGTGGGTGCTGCACCCCGGCCAGATCGACGCCGCGAACGAGGTCTACTCCCCGGCGCAGGCCGACTACGACCACGCCGAGCTGATCCTCGACGCGTACGACTACTACACCTCGGAGGCGGGCGGGAAGCTCGGCGCGGTGATGCTCGGCGACGAGATGATCGACGAGGCGTCCCGCAAGATGGCGCTGGTGATCGCCGCCAAGGGACGCGCCGCCGGCATGTCCCGTACCTCCTCGTTCACCCCGCCCTCGGAGTGACCGGCCCGGGCCGCCCCGAGTTCGCGGGGCGGCCCGCCGAGTTCAGTAGGTCGTGCTGTCGTAGCCGGACGAGTCCTGGTTGGCCGCCCAGACAATGAAGATCACGATGGCGGCGGTGGCCAGCACGGCCAGCACGGTGGCGATCCAGCCGACGATGATGCCTGCGGTGGCGAAGCCCTCGCCGCCCTCGCCGCGCTCCCTGATCTGCTTACGGGACACGTGGCCGAGGATCGCGCCCACCACGCCGATGTAGCCGCCGAGGCCGTAACCGCAGAGGCCGAGCGCGCCGACGATCGAAATGACCATCGCGGCGATGGCCAGGCCGTTCTGCTTCGGTCCGGAGGGGTACCCGTATCCGGGATAACCACCCGGGGGCGGGTACGCGCCCGGCTGCGGATAGGCGCCCGGCGGGTAACCGGCCGCCGCGTACGGGTCGGCGGACTTCATGCCGGCGTACGGGTCGGCGGACGCGTACGGGTCCGCCGAGGTGGGCTGGGCCGGGATGGGATTGCCGGCCATCGGATCGGCCGGTGGGCTCGACTGCGGCCCGGCCGCCGAGGGGCCCTGCCAGCCACCGGACGGTGGGGGATAGGTCATCTGATCATCTCCAGGTACGTGGTCGCGCTCAGGGTAGCCACCTTGCGCGCGACACGGACGTCCCCTTTCCGGCCACCGCGTTGCCCGTGGGGTCGGCACGGGGCAGGATCCTCGGCATGGCACTTGACGCGCGTGGGGGTCGGTCGCGACGGGACATGAGCCGGCCGGGGTCGGTGCGGCGCCCGCGCGCCGGCGAGCCGGCCGGCACCGCCGACTCCGAACGGCCGGCGCCGCTGCCGGAACCGGCCACCATGCGCCTGGACGGCCGGGTCGCGCTGGTGACCGGCGCGGGCAGCCCGGACGGCATCGGGTACGCGACCGCGCGCCGGCTGTCCGACCTGGGCGCCCGGGTGGCGATCGTGTCCACCACGAGGCGCATCCACGAACGCGCGGGCGAGCTGGGCGTCACCGGTTTCGTCGCCGACCTCACCGACGAGTCGGAGGTGGGCGCGCTCGCCGACGCGGTGGCCGAGCAGCTCGGCGACGTCGAGGTGCTGGTGAACAACGCGGGCCTGGCCAGCCGGGCCAGCCCGGAGGTGCTGCGACCGGTGGCCCAGCTGACGTACGACGAGTGGCGCGGCGAGATCGACCGCAACCTGACCACCGCATTCCTGTGCAGCCGCGCGTTCATCGGCGGCATGGCCGAGCGGGGCTGGGGCCGGATCGTCAACCTGGCCGCCACCGCCGGGCCGGTCAACGCGCTGCCCACCGAGGCGGCCTACGCGGCGGCCAAGGCCGGTGTGGTCGGGCTGACCCGGGCGCTGGCGATGGAGATGATCGCCGACGGGGTGACGGTGAACGCGGTGGCGCCCGGAATCATCCACACCGCGGCGTCCACCATGGCCGAGATCAAGCAGGGCCTGGGTACGCCGGTCGGGCGTCCCGGCACGCCGGACGAGGTGGCCGCGGCCATCGCGTTCCTCTGCTCGCCGGCCGCGTCGTACATCACCGGGCAGATGCTCGTGGTCGACGGCGGCAACAGCGTCCGGGAGGCGCAGTTCCGCTGACTGTCAGTAGGTGCCGTTGTCGGAGTTGGCCCAGATCGCCAGCCCGATCCAGCCGCAGCAGACCAGCAGGCCGATCGCGGTGAAGATGTAGCTGAGGATCAGCCCCCAGTTGGCGAGCTGGTCGCCGTCCTCGCCGGTCTGCCGGATCTGCCGCTTGGCCAGGTGGCCGCAGACGATGCCGGCGGGCGCGAAGACGAACGCGAAGACGAGCGACAGGATGGCGAGCACGTTCGTGCCACGGGGGCCTGGTCCCGGCCCCTGGCCGGGCGGGCCGTACTGGCCGTAGGGCGGCTGCGGTGCGTACGGGGGTTGCTGGCCCCACTGCGGGTGCTGCTGGCCGTACTGCGGCTGCCCGTACGGCTGGCCGTGCGACGGCGGCTCGTACGGCGACGGTGGCTGCTCGTCGGTCACGGGCGCCCCTTTCCCCAGGTCGACGGCCCTTTCTCTTGCGGACGCTACCCGCAGCGGTGAACCTTTTCACAGCGGTTGTGTGGACTGGTCACCTTGGCGCGGCCGGTCGCGGGACCGATACTGACCGAGCGTTCAGTTACCCATGAGTAAGGCGCCGACCCCGGAGGCTGAGATGGCCCGACTCGCCCAGACACCCGGACTGACCGACGTGCAGCGGTCGATCCTGGAAACCGTCCGGGAGTTCGCCGACAAGGAGATCATCCCGCACGCGCAGCGGCTGGAGCACGCCGACGAGTACCCGAGCGACATCCTCGACGGGATGCGCGAGATGGGGCTGTTCGGCCTCACCATCGACGAGGAGTACGGCGGCCTGGGCGAGTCCCTGCTGACCTACGCGCTCGTGGTCGAGGAGCTGTCCCGGGGCTGGATGTCGATCTCCGGCATCGTCAACACCCACTTCATCGTGGCGTACCTGATCTCGCAGCACGGCTCGGCCGACCAGAAGGCCCGGCTGCTGCCCCGGATGGCCACCGGCGAGGTGCGGGGCGCGTTCTCGATGTCGGAGCCCGAGTGCGGCTCGGACGTCTCGGCGATCAAGTCGAAGGCCGTCCGCGACGGCGACAACTACGTCCTCAACGGCCAGAAGATGTGGCTGACCAACGGGGCGTACTCGTCGGTGGTGGCCACCCTGGTCAAGACCGACACCGGGGCCGACTCGGTCTACGGCAACATGAGCACCTTCCTGCTGGAGAAGGAGCCCGGCTTCGGCGAGACCGCGCCCGGCCTCACCATCCCCGGCAAGATCGACAAGATGGGCTACAAGGGCGTCGAGACCACCGAGATGGTGCTCGACGGCGTCACGGTGCCCGCCTCCGCCGTGCTCGGCGGCGAGGAGAAGGTCGGCCGCGGCTTCTACCAGATGATGGACGGCATCGAGGTCGGCCGCGTCAACGTCGCGGCCCGCGCCTGCGGCATCTCGATCCGGGCGTTCGAGCTGGCGGTCGCGTACGCCCAGCAGCGCCACACCTTCGGCCAGCCGCTCGCCAGGCACCAGGCCGTCGCGTTCAAGCTCGCCGAGATGGGTACGAAGATCGAGGCCGCGCACGCGCTCATGGTCAACGCGGCCCGGCTCAAGGACGCCGGCCAGCGCAACGACGTCGAGGCGGGCATGGCGAAGCTGCTCGCGTCCGAGTACTGCGCCGAGGTGGTGCAGGAGGCGTTCCGGATCCACGGCGGCTACGGCTACTCCAAGGAGTACGAGATCGAGCGCCTGATGCGCGAGGCGCCGTTCCTGCTGATCGGCGAGGGCACCTCGGAGATCCAGAAGACGATCATCTCGCGCGGTCTGCTCAAGCAGTACAAGCAGTAGGGGCCCGGCTCACCGCTCGGGCCGGCGCGCTGCCTGCTCGGCGGCGGGCAGGTGCCGCCGCGCGTGCTCGGCCAGCGCCGTCGGGTCGTCGGCGTACAGCCGGATCTCCCGTACCGGCTCGCTCGGCCCCTTCGGCAGCCGTACCGACAGCGGCTCGCGCAGCACCACGTCGACCGCCGTCTGGCTGCCGACGCCGAGGTTGAGCACCGCCGGGTCGTCCGCGTCGTACTGGACGGCCCGGCTGGACGGCAGTGACCGGCGGCGGACCGCCACCCGGGCGACCGCGCTCCACGGGATCGTGACGTCGACCGAGGTGCCGTTGCGCACCCGCAGGCCGGCGTCGTCGACGACGTGCGGATGGATCCGGAGGGCGGCCAGCAGCCCGATCATCCACAGCACACCCCAGACGCCGAGCGCGATCGCCGCGTGCCGCACTGTCGGCTGGTCGACCGTGTGCCGCAGGATCACGTCGAGGATCGGGATCTCGATCGTGGACAGGGCGATGAAGGCCAGCAGGATCGGCTGCACGCCGCCGACGTAGGCGTACGTCCCCGCGCCCGGGGCGACCGGATACGGGCGGCGCAGGATCCACCGGGTGAGGCTGCGCCACATGCCCCACTCGTACGCCACCGCACGCCGCGCCAGCCGGATCGCCCGTTCCATGACCGCACCCCCTCTTTTTCAATACAACTGCAATGTAAAACGCGTGTCGGCGGTGTGTCAATGCAGTCGTATTGTGAAACCATGGGGACATGCCGAAGCGGGTCGACCACCGGGAGCGTCGCGCGCTGATCGCCGACGCGCTGATGCGGGTCGCTGCCGAACAGGGCCTGGAGGCGGTCAGCCTGCGCCACGTGGCCGCCGCCGCCGAGGTCAGCACCGGGATGGTGCAGCACTACTTCCGCACCCGGGACGAGATGATGGTCTTCGCGCTCGCCGTGGTGCGCGAGCGCAACGAGGCCCGGGTCCGGAAGGCGGTCGAGCCGCTCGGCGCGACTCCGGCGCCCCGGGCGCTGCTGCGGGCCATGCTGGCCGAGCTGCTGCCGCTGGACGAGGACCGGCGGGCGGACGGGCGGGTGGCCCTGGCGTTCCTCGCGTACACCGCCGTCCGGCCGGCCGTGGCCGCCGCGCTGCACGACGAGACGGCCGCGCTGCTGGCCTTCGTGGCCGGGCAGATCGCCACCGGCTCACCGTTCGTCGCGGACGGCCGGGTGGACCCGGAACGGGCCGCGGTCGGGCTGCTCGCGGTGATGGAGGGTCTCGGCATCTACGTGCTCGGCGGTCACTACCCCCCGGAGACCGCGTTGGCCGCGCTCGACGCCCAGCTCGACCTGATCTTCGGGCCCGAGCCCCCGCCCGGAGCCGTCAGTCGCGACGGGTCAGGCCGGCGGCGGCCCGCTCGACGATGAGGCACTTGTCCTCGACGTAGTCGAGGCCGGCCTCCTCGGCGATCCGGCGCGCCTCGTCCGAGAAGATCCCGAGCTGCAACCACACCGCCGGGGCGCCGATCGCCACCGCCTGCCGCACCACGTCGACCGCGTCGCGGGCCGGGCGGAACACGTCGACCAGGTCGACCGGGTGCGGGATGTCGGCGAGCGCCGGGTACGCCTTCTCGCCGAACAGCTCGTCCACAGTCGGGTTGACCGGGATGATCCGCCACCCGTGCCGCTGCATCTCCAGCGGTACGCGGTGCGCGGCCTTGCCCGGATCACGGGAGGCGCCCACGACGGCGATCACGGCGGAGTCGGCGAGGATCTGCTGAGCGGAACGCATTCCCCGAGACTAGCCCCGCCGGTGCGGGCGGCGGGGTCTCGGGCAGCCGGCGATTGTCGCCGGTCTCGCCGCGGTTCAGCCCGTGTCGGCGTGCCGCCATCCGCACCCGCGCTGTCACCTCCCGCTGGTACGCCTGCGGCGCGTATGAGCCGGCCTGGTAGAGCTGCCGGTAGCGGGGCACCAGGTGGGGGAACTCCCGGGCGAGCCAGCGGGCGTACCACTCCCGGGCACCGGGCCGCAGGTGCAGCGGCAGCGGCGTCACGCTCGCCGCCCCGGAGGCGGCGATCGCCGCGACAGTGGCGTCGATGGACTCCTCGTCGTCGCTGAGGCCGGGCAGGATCGGCGCCATCAGCACGCCGACGGAGAAGCCGGCGTCGGTGAGGGTGCGGACCGCGTCGAGGCGGCGGCGCGGGCTCGGCGTACCAGGCTCGGCCGCCCGCCAGAGCGCCTCGTCGACGAACCCCACCGAGTACGACAGCCCGACCCGTGTCACCTCGGCCGCCTGGCGCAACAGGGGCAGGTCGCGCAGCAGCAGCGTGCCCTTCGTCAGGATGGAGAACGGGTTCGCGAAGTCCCGCAGCGCCTCGATGATCGGCGGCATCAGGCCGTAGCGGCCCTCGGCCCGCTGGTAACAGTCCACGTTGGTGCCCATGGCGACGTGCGCGCCGCGCCAGCGAGGCGCGGCCAGTTCGCGGCGGACCAGCTCACCGGCGTTGACCTTGACGATCACCTTGCGGTCGAAGTCGGCGCCCGGGTCCAGGTCGAGGTAGGTGTGGGTGTTGCGGGCGAAGCAGTTGTGGCTGACCACGCCGTTGGCGATGAAGTCGCCGGTGCCGGTGGTGATGTCCCACAGCGGAAGCTCCAGGCCGAGGTCCTCGACGGCTGTCACCTGGAGCTGCGCCGCGCACTTGAGCGCCATGCCCTCGATCGAGCGCCGGGCGGTGACGGCCGGGTCGGTGAGGTGGAAGAAGCGCAGCCGCTCCGGCAGCCCGCCGGTCAGCCGGAGCTGACGCGCCGCTCCCGGTGCGCCGGGCACGTCGAGCGCCCACCGGAAGTCGAAACGCTCCAGCGCCGCGGCCGCGCGGGCCTGGCTCTCGTCGTCGGCGACGCTGATCCGGAACACGCCCCGGTGGCAGGTGCCGGCGGCGTCGAACATGCCGGCCAGGTAGCCCAGCGCCCAGTCGTCAGTCGTCTCGTCGATCGGCTCGAACAGCCCGGTGACGACGTCGGCCGGGCCGGAAGTGCGTACCACAGTGGTCGTCGCCCGGCGGCCGACCCGGACGACGGTGGCCCGCTCGACGGTGACCCCCGCGTCGGCCAGATAGCGTTCGGCCCGGTCCAGCGCCTCCGCCTCGGCGGTGGCCAGCCGGAACCGGGTGTCGCGCCGGTGACCGGAGTGGCCGTCGTCGCGGACCAGGGCGTGCAGGTAGCCGCGGCGGTAGTCGGCCGAGCGCTTCGGCGCCACCGCGAACCCGCCGGTGCCCAGCAGGCGGTTGCGGGTGGTCAGGTGCGGACGGCGTCCGCCGCCGCGCATGGTCCCGGTGACGTGCTTCCAGCCGCGTTCGGTGAGGAACCGGTGGTCGCCGCTGGCGACGAGCGTGGTGCCGTCGGCCAGTGTGACCCGGTGGGCCCGCTTCACCGTTGACCACTTGTCGAGCACCGTGGTGACGACGTAGTGGCGGTAGGCGCCGCTGCGCCGGGTGCCGTAGATCCGGTCGCCGGGCTCCAGCTCGCTGATCGCCCTGGTGCGGCCGTCGGCCATCAGGATCGGAGTGTCGCCGCCCAGGCAGTAGACGCAGGCGTGCGAGCAGCCCCGGTAGGGGTTGATCGTCCACTCGAACGGCACGCGCGACCGGCCGGGCACCCGGTTGATGATCGACTTGGCGTGGACCTCGTAGAAGGTCATGCCGGCGAAGCCCGGGGTGTCGAACGTGCGGGCGACGGCGCCGGGCAGCGCCAGCGGCAGGGGTGGAGCCGCCGGCGCCGCCCGATCGGGAGTCCCCTCGTCCGGGGGAGCGGAGAGGTTGTCCCAGCGCATGGGGTTCATTCGAACACGTGTTCGAACAAAGCGCAAGCGAGCCCGCCGCGGTACGGAAACGCCGCCGGCCGGCGCCCGAAGCAGGGCACCGGCCGGCGGCGTGTGGAACGTCAGTGGTTGTGCTCGGCCAGCTTCTTGCGGACGTCGTCCATGTCCAGCGCCTGGACCTGCTCGATGAGGTTCTCCAGCGCCGACTCCGGCAGCGCGCCCGGCTGGGCGAAGACGATCACGCCGTCACGGATCGCCATGATCGTCGGGATGGAGCTGATGTTGAACTTCGCCGCCAGCTCCTGCTGCGCCTCGGTGTCGACCTTGCCGAAGGCGATGTCCGGGTGCTTCTCCGAGGAGCGCTCGTAGACCGGGGCGAAGCGCTTGCACGGGCCGCACCAGTCCGCCCAGAAGTCGAGCAGGACGATCCCGTCGCGCCCGGTCACCTCGTCAAAGTTGGCCGTGGTCAGCTCAACCGTTGCCATTTGCTCTCTCCGATCACCGCGGATTGTCGTACGTCCGGTGGAACCAGGGTCAGTCCGTCCGAATTCCCGCCGCGGGGGTGACGAAACGCTGAGCGCCGGGACGGTGACCCTGAGCACATCGAACACCATCTGTTGGCTCCGTTCGTGCGGAACGCAAATGCACGCCGCACTTGCGTGACGGGACGTGATGGGAGCGTTTCCAAGGAGATCACTCTCAGTTTCCGCTACGTCTCGGTAACTTCGGGCTTGACGAGCATCTATCCGGCCTGCGGAGATCGCTTATCGACCTCGTGTCGGTTACTTTGAGTAGTGTTACGAAAAGGTAAATGTGACCTCCGTCTCTGTCGGCGACGGGTGGTCGTACGGCAGAATTCTTCGCATCAGAGCGTGGGCGGCGGGTGCCGGGGAGGGCCCCGCCGCTCATTGCGTCCGGACCTCGGTGGCCCCCGGTGTGACATTTCCGCCGGGCGAGCGCCCCGCCCCTCGCCTTAACAAGCGATAAGGCATGCTGTGCCGAACTCCATCGCCGCCCGTGAAGGGGACAAGGATGCAGTTCGGCCGCTACTACGAGGAGTTCGAGGTCGGCGCGGTCTACCGGCACTGGCCGGGCAAGACGGTCACCGAGTACGACGACCACCTCTTCTGCCTGCTCACCATGAACCACCACCCGCTGCACATGGACGCGCACTACGCCGAGTCCGCCTCGCAGTTCAAGCGCAACGTGGTGGTCGGCAACTACATCTACTCGCTGCTGCTGGGCATGTCCGTGCCGGACGTCAGCGGCAAGGCGATCGCCAACCTGGAGATCGAGTCGCTGCGGCACGTCGCACCGACGTTCCACGGCGACACCATCTACGGCGAGACGACGGTGCTGGACAAGCGGGAGTCGGCCTCGAAGCCCGACCGCGGCGTGGTCGCGGTCGAGACCCGCGGCTACAACCAGGACGGCACGCTCGTCTGTGTGTTCCGCCGCAAGGTCATGGTCCCCAAGAAGGAGTACGCGGCCGCCGCCGTCCCGGACGGCGTCGACCCGGAGCGTCCCAGCTTCCCCGAGCCGCGCTGACCTCGCGTCCGTCCGGCCACCGGGCCTCGTTCTCCGTTCGGCGGGGACGGGGCCCGGACCTCGTCCGGGGGCATATGCTCGGGCTGGAGGTTCCCATGAGCCACTCCGTAGCCGGAGAGCCGCCTTCCGCCGGTCGCCGTGCCGCACCGCTCACCACCGCCGCCTACTCGGCGGCGGAGTGGGACCTGCTGACCGACCTGCCGGGCCGCGTCCTCGTCGCCGCCGCCTCACCCGGACCCGGGCGCCCGCCGCGTGGCGTCGCCGCCGGTCTGGCCGGCCTGGACGCGGTGGCCGCCGGCCGGGCCTTCGACAGCGATCTCGTCCGCGCCGTGGTGGCCGCCATCTACGCCCGCCACGACGGGACCACCGAGCGGGACGAGCGCCTCACCGACCTGGTCGACCTGCTGGCCGCCGCCCGGGCCGCGGTACGGGTGCTGCGCCGCCGTGCCGACCCGGCCGACTCGGCGGCGTACCGGCAGTGGGTGGAGTCGGTCGCCGCCCGGGTGTGCCGGGCCGGGCAGACTGCGTCGAGCCCCGCCGACACACGCTTCCTCGACCGGCTGGGCGGCGCGCTCGACCTGCGCTGACCGGGGACGCCGTCGGGCCGTACCCTCGGCAACCGTGACCGACGACCAGCTCGACGTGGGTGTGGGGCCGTGGCCCGGTGACCCGCCGGACGACCCGCGCTACGACCCGGAGCTGCTCACCGCCGGGGACCGGCGCAACGTGGTGGACCGCTACCGCTACTGGCGGCGCGAGGCGGTGGTGGCCGACCTGGACCGGCGCCGGCACGACTTCCACGTGGCGATCGAGAACTGGCAGCACGACTTCAACATCGGCACCGTGGTCCGCAACGCCAACGCCTTCCTCGCCGCCGAGGTGCACATCGTCGGGCGGCGGCGGTGGAACCGGCGGGGTGCCATGGTGACCGACCGCTACCAGCACGTCCGGCACCACCCGACGATCGAGGAGTTCGTCGCGTGGGCGCGCGACGAGCGGTTGCCTGTGGTCGGGATCGACAACCTGCCCGGCTCCCGGCCGATGGAGACCGCGGTGCTGCCGCGCCGCTGCGTGCTCCTGTTCGGCCAGGAGGGGCCCGGTCTGTCGGCGGTGGCCCGGTCGGCGTGCGAGGCGCTGTTCTCGATCGCCCAGTACGGCTCGACCCGGTCCATCAACGCGGGCGTGGCCAGCGGCATCGCCATGCACGCCTGGATCCGGTCGTACGCCGGGCCGCCGCCGGACTGAACGCCGCGTGGGTCCACCGCCGGACGGAAATCCCACGTTCGTCGGCCCGCCCCGCTTGACGCCTCGCGGGTCCGGGGTGACGGTGAGGGTGTGACTGTCGCGGTGAGTTGTCCGAAGTGCGCGGGCCCGGTGCGCGAGCCGGATCTGATGCACGCCGAGCACCGGTGCGTGCGCTGCGGCCCGGTCGCGCCGCTGCACGTGCCGGAGCACATCAGTGCCGAGATCATGGCCAGCGTGGTCGAGCGGATGGCCGCCGACCCCGACCCGGCAGGCCGGCTCCGGATGCCGCTGTGGTGCCCGTGGCCGCTCCCGCCGGGCTGGACGCTCACCGGCGTGGCGTGGGCGGGCGACGACCGCGCGGGCGTACGGGCCACGCTCGTCGCCTGCGCCGGTCCGGCCCCCCTGGACGGTGGCCCGGCCGACCTGATCTTCGTCGCCGAGGAACCCGGCGTCGGTCTCGGTTCCCGCTTCGCGGGACTGCCCGGACCCGACCCCGGCCCACAGGTGGAGGAGGCGCTCACCGATCCCGGCCCTGGTCATCCCGAGCGCCTGCCGCACGCGAAGATCCGGGTGGGCGGCCATCCGACTCCACTGTGGCTCGTTCGCTCCGAAACGGATCGAAGCGCGTACGCCGGCGAGGCTCGGGGAATGTGGCTCCATGCGATAGCCTGGCCGGCGAGTGCGGGTCACCTCCTCGCGGAAGAAGTCGTGCTGCACGACCTCACCGAGTGGACACCGCCCGAACTCGTGTACGGCGCACCATCTCCGTACCTGCACGGGCGGGCCTGACCGGCTTGCCACGGCTAGTCGGAGAGCGGACGCAGATATTCACGGTAAGACACCATGCTGATACTCTGGGTGCCGCTGCGGTAAACGGACCCGGCGCCGCGCGAGAGGATGGCCCGCTATGGTCAAGAAGGTCCTCACCTGGGCCGGCATCGCATTCTTGATCTTCTTTGTTGCGTACCGGCCCAACTCCGCCGCCGACGTCTTCAAGTCTCTCGGCGGCGGCATCATGGACATCGCGCAGGGCTTCGGCGACTTCTTCACCAACCTCGTCGCCTAGCCGCCCATGGGAAGCCCCTCCGGTCCACCCTTCGACCCGGACGACCCCGACCGGGCACGCCGGGAGCGCGACACCGAGCCGATCCCCCGGATCGACCCGGACGACCCGGCCGGTTACGGCCCCGGCCCGTACGCGGACGCGGACGACGCCGGTTACGGCAGCGCCTACACCGGTGAGGGGCGGTCCGGCCGGGCCTGGGCGCGTGACCCGGACGGCTTCCCGGACCAGCCGATCTCCGAGGACGAGCTGGCCGGGCTGCGGTCCGACGCCTCCGGCATGGCACCCCGCCGGGTGCTGCCGCTGGAGGACGAGCCCAGCTCGCTCGTGGCGCGTTACCTCTTCCCCACCGAGCGCTACCGGGGCGAGTGGAAGCGGCACTGGATCCACCTCACCACCCCGATCATCGTCGGCGTGGCGGCCACGTTCGTGCTCGGCTACCTCTCCGGCTTCCTCGCCGGGCGGGACGTCGGCGCGTTGACCACCGTCGCCGTGCTGCTCTGGTTCGCCGTGATGGGCTGGGTGGCCTGGAAGGTCGCCGACTGGTGGTACGACCGGTTCATCCTGACCAACAAGCGGGTGATGGTGGTCAACGGGATCATCACCCGGCAGGTCGCGATGATGCCGCTCACCCGGGTCACCGACATGAAGTACGAGCAGAGCCCGACCGGCCGCGCCCTCAACTACGGCACGTTCGTGCTGGAGTCCGCCGGTCAGGAACAGGCACTCCGAGTGATCAAGAACCTGCCCAACCCGAACGAGCTCTACCTGCGCGTGGTCGAGGAGATGTACGAGCCGCAGGCGGTCGAGGCGCGGCTGGGCAAGGAAGCCGACGAGGCCAAGGCCGACGACGGAGCCTGAAACTTTTCGTCCGAACATCGGATGAACTGCACACCTTCCGCCATCGACCCGACCGGGCAGGCCGTGGCATTCTGCCAGGCAGGACGGGGGGAGATGAGTGTGGTGGTGAGCAGAGATCCGCTGGAGGAGGAGTTCCGCGAGTTCGTCGCGGCCCGGTCCGGCGCACTGCTGCGCACCGCGTACCTGCTCGCCGGTGACTGGGCCACCGCCGAGGATCTGCTCCAGACCGCGCTGACCAAGACCTACCTCGCCTGGAAGCGGCTCGGCGGGATCGACGCCATCGAGCCGTACGCCCGCCGGGTCATGGTCAACACGTCCACCAGCTGGTGGCGGCGCCGCTGGCACGGCGAGCGCCCCACCGAGGTGCTGCCGGAGCGCGCCGGCGTCGACGAGATCGAGCAGCAACTCGACCGGGACGCGCTCTGGCGGCACCTCCAGGCGCTGCCGGCCCGGCAGCGCGCCGTGCTGGTGCTGCGCTTCTACGAGGACATGTCCGAGGCGCAGACAGCCGCGCTGCTGGAGATCTCCCCGGGCACGGTCAAGAGCCAGACCTCCCGTGCGCTGAACACGCTGCGCCGCCGGCTCGGCTCCGAGGCGGCCCTGAGCCTGCCCACGCCGGCCGACGCGCCAGCCGCGACCCCGCCTGCCTCGCCCGCCGCAGCCGGCCGATCCGTCCCGCCGGCCCGGGGCGCCGAGCCGACCCGTATCCCGGCGCGGCAGCCCGCCGCCCGGGTGCCGCGACCGGCCCCACCCGCGGCTCCGGTCCGCCCCGCCGTCCCGATCGCGGCGAAGAGCCGATGAGCGGCACCCGGCAGCACGGTGACAACCGGACGGGCAGCCCGGAGCGTCCATTCCCCGTGAGCGACGACGAGCTGGAGCGGGCGCTGCGGGAGACCCTGTCCCGCCGCGTCGAGACGTCCCGCCCGCTGCCCGCCGACCCGGCCGGGGAGATCCTGCGCCGGGCGCGGCGCACGGGCCGGCGGCGCACGCTCACCGGCCTGGCCCTGGCCGGGGTCGCCACCGTTGTCGTCACCACCGGGGTGGCCCAGTTCAGCGCGCCCGGCGGCGACGGCGGCACGCCCACAGTGGTGCTCGGCGACCCGCCCGTCCTCTTCCCGTCCCCGTCGCCCTCCGGGCCGTCCTCGGTCACCCGCTTCGGGCCGGTCCGCGCCGAACTCGACCTGCTCGTCGGTGACCGGCTGGACACCAGCGGCGGTGAACGGCGGCAGCTGACCGGGGTGAGCGGCGTCGAACGGGCGCAGCGGATCCACGAGCAGGAGGGCTGGCTGCTCACCTCGGCGGCCACCGTCGCCGGCCGTACCCTCTGGTGGGTGCCGGTCGGTGGCGCCGCGCCGCAGGTCATGCTCGCCGCCGCGGACGCGGTGGCGATCTCCCCGGACGGCCGCCAGGTCGCCTGGCGGGACGGCACGGACGTGATCGCCGCCGGTGTGGTCGCCGGCCAGCTCATCGCGCCGGTCCGGATCGCCGCGCCGGAGGGCGCCGTGCCGGTCGGCTTCACCGGCGACGCGGTGCTGATCCGGCAGCCCGGCGACGGCGGGATGAGCGTCTGGAACCGCGCGCTGGGCGGACAGCCGGGCCCGGTGAACCCGGCCGTCCGCACCGTCTACGGCACCCGGCCCGACGGCCGGGTGGTCGGCCTGGTCGCCGCCGGCCGGGACCAGCAGCTCTGCCTGGCCCTGCTCGACCCGGCCCGGGACCTCGCCCCGGTGCGTACCGGATGTGGCCTGAAGCTGGCCACCGACGGACTCGGCGCCGTCTCCTTCGACGGCCGGTGGCTGCTCGCCAACGGCACGTCGCGCACCGCCCTCCTGGTCGACCTGCGCGACCCGGCCAGCCCGGTCACCCACCCGGCCGGCCCGGTGCTGGCCGGCGGCGTGTCCTGGACCCGGGCCGGGGTGGCGCTGCACGTGGACGCGACCGGCGGGCTGGTCCGGGTCAAGCCCGAGCGGGTGCTGGCCGGTGACCGGCCCACGGCCTCGAAGGTCGAAGGGCTGGCGCCGGAGGACCGCCCGGTGGTGGTGGCCGACGTCCCCACGGTGCCGGACGGGGCGTAGCGTCGGGCGGGTGAGCGTCCCCGCCCGCATCGACCTGCACACCCACTCCACCGCCAGCGACGGCACCCTGACGCCCGCCGACCTGGTCCGGGCCGCCGCCGAGGCCGGGCTCGACGTGGTGGCACTCACCGACCACGACACCACCGCCGGCTGGGCGCCCGCCGTCGCCGCCCTGCCGCCCGGCCTCACCCTGATCCGCGGCGCGGAGATCTCCTGCCGGTGGTTCGGCGCCGAACCGGCGATCCCGCTGCACCTCCTCGCGTACCTGTTCGACCCGGCCGAGCCGCACCTGGCCGCGGAACTGGCCCGGGTCCGCCGGGCCCGCGAGGAACGCGGCGAGCGCATCGTCCGGCTGCTCCAGGCCGACGGCATCCCGGTGAGCTGGACGGAGATCCTGGCCGGCGCGGGCGGCGGCACCGTCGGCCGCCCGCACATCGCGCAGGCGCTGATCCGGGCCGGTCTGGTCACCACCACCACCGAGGCGTTCGGGCCGGACTGGCTCGGCGAGCGGTACCGGCTGCCGAAGGACGACATCGAGGTGTTCCAGGCGGTGGCGCTGGTGCGGGCGGCCGGTGGCGTGCCCGTCTTCGCCCACCCGAGGGCCAGCAGGCGCGGCCGGATCGTGCCGGACGAGCTGATTGCGGACCTGGCGGCGGCCGGCCTGGCCGGGCTGGAGGCCGACCACGAGGACCACGACCCGGCCGAGCGGGAGCACGTCCGCGGGCTCGCCACCGACCTGGGACTGCTGGTCACCGGCTCGTCCGACTTCCACGGCACGCACAAGACGGTCCGGCTCGGCGCGCACACCACCGACCCCGAGGCGTACGAGCGGATCGTCGCGCAGGCCCGCGGGGTGACCCCTGTCGCTTCGAGCTGAAGCGATCCGACGGCACGGCTACCGTGTCCGCGTGGATCTCAAGCTCTTCGGCGAGGTCTTCGTGACCCTGCTGGTGATCGTCGACCCGCCCGGAATGATGCCCATCTTCCTCGCGCTGACCGGGCCGCTGCCCGCGCGCGACCGGAACCGGGCCGCCTGGCAGGCCGTGGCGCTGGCGCTCGGGGTCATCGTGATCTTCGCGGTGGCGGGGCAGACGATCCTGGCATACCTGCACGTCGACCTGCCCGCCCTCCAGGCGGCGGGCGGCCTGCTGCTGATCCTGGTCGCGCTGGAGTTGCTGACCGGCAAGGCGGACGACCCGAGCAACCAGGTCACCTCCAACATCGCGCTGGTGCCGCTCGGCACCCCGCTGCTGGCCGGGCCGGGCGCCATCGTGGCGACCATGCTGTTCGTGCAGCAGGCCGGCGGCGCCGTCGACTACCTCGCCATCGGGCTCGCCATCGTCGCGGTGATGGTCACCGTCTGGGTGGTGCTGCGCTTCTCCGGCGGGATCGTCAAGGTGCTGCGCCCCGGCGGCATCGAGGTGCTGACCCGGATCGCCGGTCTGCTGCTGGCCGCCATCGCGGTGCAGCTCATCGCCGACGCGATCGCCGCGTTCGTGACCCAGTACCTCAACAACGCCTGAGCGGGTCCGTCCGCTGTCGTACCCGGATGGCAGGATTCTCCGGGTGCGACGACAGTCAGCAGCCAGCGGCTCCAAGGCTCCCCGACCCCGCGCCGAGCAGTCCGAGCAGCTCGGCTTCGAGGGCATGCCGGAACGCCTGTTCGTCTGCACACCGAGCAAACTCGGTGCGTACGCGGACTGTCCCCGCCGCTACCGCTACGCCTACGTGGACCGGCCCGCGCCGCCCAAGGGCCCGCCGTGGGCGCACAACTCGCTCGGCGCGAGCGTCCACACCGCGCTGAAGAACTGGTACGCGCTGGCCCCCGACCGCCGCCGCCCCGAGGTGCTCGGCACGCTGCTCAAGGGCACCTGGGTCCGCGAGGGCTACCGCGACGACGAGCAGGAGCGCGACGCCTTCCGGCGGGCGCTGACCTGGCTGGAGAGCTACGTGGCGGGCCTCGACCCGGCCGACGAGCCGGTCGGCGTGGAACGGGTGGTCGCAGTCAAGACCGCGGTGCTCGCGTTCAACGGCCGCACCGACCGGATCGACTCGCGTCCCGGCCCGGACGGGCGGCCCGAGCTGGTCATCGTCGACTACAAGACCGGCCGCACCGGGCTCGACGCCGACGACGCGCGCGGCTCGCAGGCGCTCGCGCTCTACGCGTACGCGGCCGAGCGGGTGTTCCGCAAGCCGTGCCGCCGGGTCGAGCTGCACCACCTGCCGACCGGCACCGTCGCCGCGCACGAGCACACGCCGGAGTCCCTGAACCGGCAGCTCACCCGCGCCGAGGACACCGCCCGCGACATCATGGCCGCCGAGCGCGCGGTGGCCGACGGCGCCGACCCCGACGCGGCGTTCCCCACTGAGCCGGGCCCGCGGTGCGGCTGGTGCGACTACCGGCGTACGTGCCCGACCGGCGTGCAGACCCCGGGCAAGGAGCCCTGGT
Organism: Micromonospora sp. CNZ296; assembly: GCF_007827635.1. NCBI lineage: Bacteria > Bacillati > Actinomycetota > Actinomycetes > Micromonosporales > Micromonosporaceae > Micromonospora > Micromonospora sp. CNZ296. Next base: position 183,552 of record NZ_VISW01000011.1, on the reverse strand, counting down.
CCGCAGTCGAGCGTTTCGCCGACCCGGAGTGAGTGCGCGACGCCGTCAGGCCGCGGTCAGGCGGGCGGCGCGTTCCTTGGCGGCCTGCTGCAACGGGCCCTCCCGGTAGCGCCGGGGCACCGCGGCCAGTGCCAGCCGCAGCGCCCGCGCGCTCAGGTCCGCCGACAGGGCGGTGGTGGGCAGGCCCAGCCCGCCGTAGAGCCGCAACGCCCACGGCGGCAGCATCCCCAGCGCGGTGGCGGCGATCCCGAAATACGCCCAGCGCGGCGGACCCAGGTTCAGGCCGACCCGCGCCGGCAGGCTGAGCTTCCACGGGATCGGCGGCGCGGTCAGGAACACCGCGGTCTCGGCCGCCTCCCGGGTCATCCGCAACCGGGGGCGTACGTCCCGGTAGTAGTCGGCCACCTCGGCGGCGGTACCCGGCACGTCGTCCGGGTCCAGCCCGACCAGGGCCGCCGACCGGCGCTGCTCGGTGTAGTAGCCGTCCACCTCGTCGTCGGTGAGCGCCAGCCCGGACCGCCGGGCGGTGCTCACGAACGACTCGACCTCGGTGACGTGCACCCAGCGCAGCAGCTCCGGATCGTCGACGCGGAACTCCTCACCGGTGAACGGGTCGGTGGCGCGCATCCGGGCGTGCCGCGTACGCAGCCGTCGCCCGGCCCCCTCCGCCTCGGCGGTGGTGCCGTAGATCGTCGCTCCCACGTACGTCGCCGTGCGGACGAGCCGCCCCCAGGCGTCGGTGCGGTAGTTGCTGTTCTGGGCGACGCCGGCCATTGCGCGAGGGTGCAGCGCCTGGAGGTAGAGCGAGCGCAGGCCGGCGACGATCAGGATCGGTTCCTCGTGCACCTTCCACGTGACCGATCCCGGACCGAAGAGGCCGAGGTCTTCGGTGTCCACCGATCAAGAGTGCCACGCGCCGTCGTCGGCCATCCTCGGTGCGGCGGCCAGTCGACGTGCGGCGGTCGTCGGTGCGGCGGTCAGTCGTCGGCGGAGCGGCGGGACTGGCAGGTAGGGCAGAGGCCCCAGAAGGTCACTTCCGCCTCGTCCAGCTCGAAGCCGTGCGCCACGTTCGGGTCCAGGCAGGGGGCGCTGCCGACCGCGCAGTCCACGTCGGCGATCTCCCCGCAGCCCCGGCACACCACGTGGTGGTGGTTGTCGCCGACCCGGGCCTCGTACCGCGCGGGACTGCCGGCCGGCTCGATCCGGCGGGACAGCCCGGCCCGGGACAGGGCGCCGAGGACGTCGTAGACGGCCTGGGTGGAGACCGAGTCGATCCGCCGGCGGACCCGCCGGGTGATCTCGTCGACCTCCAGGTGACCGCCGGCGGAGAGCACGTCCAGCACGGCGAGACGCGGCCGGGTGACCCGTAGGCCCCTCGACCGGAGCAGCTCCTCGCCTGTGGACATGGATCCATGACAGCACGGCTCAGGCGGGCCGACAAGCGAGCGTTGTTCACCCGTGGCCGGGGCCACAGGTGAACCGGCACCGCCGCGCCCGCGTGTATCGAAGAAGACGGCGTCACGCCGTACGCTGAGCGCGCCAAACCACCCACTCGCCGGAGGTGTCGGTGTTCAGGGAAATCAACGGTCTGCCCGTCCACGTGCTCGTCATCCACGCGGCGGTGGTGCTGGTGCCGCTGCTGGCACTGCTCGCCGTCGCGTACGGGGTGCTGCCCCGCTGGCGGCCCCGCCTCGGCTGGGCGGTCGCGGCGCTCGCCGTGGCCACCCCGATCGTCGCCTGGGTGGCGACCGAGTCCGGCGAGGAGCTGGAGGAGGCCCTGCGCGCGAAGGGCTACCCGCCGGACCGGCTCCAGCAGATCCACGAGCACGCCGAGTACGGCGACACGCTGTTCTGGTTCGCGCTCGGGCTCGGCGTCGTGGCGCTGCTGCTCGTGCTGTCGACGAGCCGCCTCGTCGCGGGCCGGAACCTGCCCCGCTGGCTCCCGATCCTGCTCACCGTCGTGGTGGCGGTGCTCGCGGTCTTCGCGATCGTGTACGTCTACCTGACCGGGGACAGCGGCGCCAAGATGGTCTGGGACGGCGTCGTCTGACCGGTACGGCTCAGAACAGCACCCGCGAGCAGAGCAGGCAGGTGAGCAGCACCAGCACCACTGCGACGGCTGCCCCGATGCCGTAGGTGAGCCGCTGCGCGCGCTGCTCCGCCTGGTCCATCGCGGCCATGTCCTGCGGCGGGAGCCGTCGGGGCGGTGACGGCTGCACGTGTACCGGTGGCCGCCAGCCGGGCGGCGGAGGCGTGCTCGGCGGCGGTCCCGCGTACCCCGAGGGCGGTGGGCCACCACCGGGCGACCCCGGCCACGCGCCGCCGGCCACCGTCCAGCCGCCCGCCGCCTCCGGCCGGGCCCACGGGCTGTCGGTGGCCGCCTCGCGTGACCACGGGCTGGCGGTCCCGGCCGGTTCGGCGGTGCGGTCCGGTTCATGGTCTCCGCCGGCGTCACCGGCGTCACCCGGCCGAGATCCGGGACCGGCCGGGTGGACGTCCGCGCTGTCCGCGCCGTCCCGGGGGGCCGCCCCGGGGGCGTTCTCCCCGGCGGGTGCCGGTTGGTCCGGGCGTCGCCAGGTCTCGTCGTCGGGGCTGCCACCGCTCGGCGTCGTCACGCCGTCCGACGCTACCAACGCCCCGGGCCGGTCGGCCGCCCGACGCGTCGATCACCGCCACCCCGGCCCGTCGCGCCCGGTGTGTGGCGTTCCGACGGCTCCCGGCCCGGTACGGCCGGGCTCGGGACGATCCGGCCGGTCCCGGGGATCGAGCCGACGCCCCGTTCGGCGGTATCGTTGCTGCTCGTGACCGACCCCGCCATCCGGACACCGCGCGACGACGACGACCGCGTGGTCGACCTCAGCGACGACTTCGTGGTGCTGCCCGAGCAGACCAGCGACGACACCGACCGCGGCTGGGGCGAGCGCCCCGGCGGCAACGACGACTGGCTGCTCGCCGAACGCCCCCCGCACTGGGGCTGATCGCGTCAGCCGCGTACCACCACGGCGAAGCGGCTGCCCTCCGGCAACCCGACCGCCCGCCTGGCCTGCTCCGGCGGCAGCGCCAGGTAGAGCGCAGAGGAGCCGTCGACCGCGCCGGTGGCGCCGACCACGTCGAGCACCAGCGCGCGCGGAGCTAGCAGCGTCGGGTCGGGCGAACCGCCGGCCGGCACGACGAGCAGGTCGACGCGGGCACCCGGGCGCAGCACCGCGAGCGCGGCCGGCTCGGCCAGCCGGATCGGCACGCCGACCGCACCGGCCGGCAGGGCGGGGATGCCGCCGGACGGGGACGCCGTCGCCGAGGCGGCCGGCAGGACGCGGGGTGGTGGGCAGGACGGCGGCGTCCGGAGCACCGCAGCGGCCAGGCCGAGCAGCACCGCGACGAGCGTCACCCGCAGCAGCGTCCGGCGCCGGGGCAGCCCGCGCCAGCGGACCGGACGCAACGTCGCCTCGCCATCCGCCACCGCTGCCTCCCGCCGCCGGTCAACCGTCCGACCCGCAGGCTAGGCCCGGCCTCCCGGCGCGCGCCGCCCCATCGCCCGCCCCTGTGGATAACCCGCCGCCCTGTGGAAAACCGTTCCCCCGGGGAGGCCCGCCGTCACCAGCGGAGGTCCGGTGCGGCCGGAACCGCCAGCTCGGGGAGGTTGCTGCTTCCGGACCGGCGGATGCAGCAACCTCGCCGAGCTGGCGAGCATCCGCCACCGGCCGAGCAGCAACTTCCCCGAGGTGGCGAGCATCCGCCACCGGCCGAGCAGCAGCCTCGCCGAGGTGGCGAGCACCCGCCGCGAACGGAACGTGGCCGCCCCCGAGCGGGAACGGCCACGTGTCGCGTGCGAGCAGCGGGTCAGGACGAGCTGGACGCCGCCGGCGCCTTGCTCGCCGTCGACCCGGATCCGGACGAAGAAGACGAACCGGATGAGGAAGACGACCCGGACGAGGAGGACGACGAGGACGAGGAGTCCGACGACGAGGACGAGGACGACTCGGACTTGGCCGGCTTGCTCGTCGAGGCGCCGTTGTCGGAGCCGGACGGACGGGAGTCCGTACGGTAGAAGCCGGAGCCCTTGAACACGATGCCTACCGAGTTGAAGAGCTTTCGCAGCCGCCCCTCACACGCCGGGCACTCGGTCAGCGGCTCGTCCGAGAAGGACTGCACCGCCTCGAGCTGGTGGCCGCACGCGGTGCAGGCGTACTGGTACGTGGGCACGTTCTCCTCCGGATCTTCGGCACGGCCTTCTGGCACTCGTGGACTTCGAGTGCCAATGGTGCGTCATGACCCCCGGGTTCGTCCAGCGGAAGCGCCCGGGCCCACACCCGGGACCGCCACCAGCCCGTCCGCCGGAGTGATCACACAGTGCACCGGGCGGTCGTGCGGCAGGGCGGGCACCGCCGCGACCAGCTCGCCGTCGTGCAGCAGCGCCACTGTCGGCACTGTGGCGGGCACCCGGGCCAGCGCGCGGTCGTACGAGCCGCCGCCCCGGCCCAGCCGGATGCCGCGGCGGTCCACCGCGACCGCCGGCACCACGACCAGGGCGGCTCCGGCCACCGCGGCACGCCCCCGGGGCGGTGCGGTCGGCTCGCGCAGGCCCCGGCCGGCGGCGCGCAACGACTCCGGGCCGGTGTACGGGGCCCAGTCCAGGTCCAGGTCCCCGCGCAGCACCGGCAGCAGCAGTTCGGCGTCGGGCGGCAGCGCGGCCCGCAGCACGTCCGGCAGGTCGTCCCCGCCGGGCTCCGAGGCGACCGGCACGTACGCGCTCATCCTGGCCGGCCGCAGCCGTCGTACCAACGTCACCAGCTCGGCCTGGACGGCGGCCGCCGCCACCGCGCGGTCGGCCGCGGACAGCGACCGGCGCGCGGCGAGTAGCGCGATGCGCATCTCCCGCTTCGCATCGTGCGCTTCATCCGAAAATTCCGGCACGCAACACTCCTGACGCAACGCTTGCCTAATGGTCGCTCTGTGTCAGCATCGCACCAAGGGAGCGGAACTTCCGGGGGGAAGATTGACGCTACGCGGGCGGTTGACGGCGGCTTTCCTCGCGGTGGTCCTCGGCCCCGTCCTGCTCGGCGCGTTCTTCGTCGGGGCGACGCTCAGCGCGGTCGACCACAGCCGCGCCACCGAGCGGCTGGGCCTGGCCGCGGCCGGTGTCCGTACCTCGATCGACGCACTCTGCCAGCAACTCCGCGCGGCGGCCGACGCGGTCGCGCTGGTCGGCGACCCGGTCGTCCGGTCGCGCGCGGCCGACCAGGTGGTCGCCCGGGGCCTGGCCGCCGCCGTGCTGATCGCCGACGCCGCCGGCCGCACCACCTACACCACGCCCGGCGGGCCGGCCGGCCGCTGGCAGGACTGCGCCGGCGCGCCCGCCACCGGTGTCGCCGCGCTGGCCGCCCAGGTCCGGCTCCGCGACCCGGCCGGCACCGACCTGGGCGCGGTCGCCGCCGCCCAGCCCGTCGACCGGGCCTTCGTGGCGCGGCTCGCCGCCGTGACCGGCGTCGGGATCACCCTCCTCGACGACCCCGGCGGCATCACCCACACGACCGAGGACCAGGGGGTACGCGCAGCGGTGCTGGCCGCCGCCGGCAAGGCGGACGGGAACCGGGTGACCGGGACCGGCGACGGCCGGTACGTGCGCCGGGTCGGCCCGTCTCCCGGTCAGCCGCTGCCGCTGGTGCTGTCGGTGCCGGGGGAACGTGCGCCCGGCCTGTACGGGGCGCTGATCGCCGCCGTCGCGCTCGCCGCACTGCTCGCAGTGCTCGCGGCCTGGCGGCTGGCCCGGGTGACCACCCGGCCGCTCGGTGAGCTGGCCGGCGCGGTGGACCGGGTGGCGCGCGGCGACCTGAGCGCCCGGGTGCCGGTGCGCAGCCGCGACGAGATCGGGCGGCTGGCGAGCGCGTTCAACCGGATGACCCGGGAGACCGGCACCTATGTGACGGCGCTGACCAGCAGCCGCGACCAGCTTCGCAACCACCTGGCGGTGCTCGGCGACACGCTCGCCAGCACGCACGACCTGCAACGCATCCTGCGGGTGATCCTGGACAGCGCGATCGCCGCCACCGGCGCCCGGGCCGGCGCGGTGCTGCTGGTCGACGGCGACGGCGTCCTCGTCGGCCGGTGCGTGGAGGGTCTGACCGGGCGCTGGCCCACGGGCGACCCGGCCGACCCGGCGACGCTGCGGGTGCCGGTCGGCTCCGGGGTGCTCGGCGCGGTGGCCGCCACCGGCGAACCGCTGCGCGGACGGTGGGCGTCGCCGGACACGCCGACCGGGGAGCCGTCCTGCGAGACGTACGTGGCGGTGCCGTTCGCCACCCCCGGCACCGCCGAGCCGCGCGGCCCGGACCGGCCCGGCCACCCGCCCGCCGACGGCGACCCGCCCGGCTCGGCCTGTGCGGCGCTCGGCGTGCTCGTGCTCTACGACCGGCTCGGCGGGCACGAGTTCCACGACGACGACGTGGTGACGCTGCGGACGTTCGCCGGGCACGCGGCGGTCGCGGTGGAGAACGTCCGGGTGCACGAGGAGGCGCAACGGCTCTCCCTCACCGACCCGCTCACCGGCCTGTGGAACTACCGCTACCTGCGTGAGTCGATCCGCCGGGAGGTGGAGCGGGCGAACCGGTTCGGCCGCATGCTCAGCGTGCTCGCGCTCGACCTGGACCGGTTCAAGAACGTCAACGACACCTGGGGGCACGCCGCCGGGGACGCCGTCCTGGTCGAGTTCGCCCGCCGGGTACGCGGCGTGATCCGCGAGGTGGACCTGGCGTTCCGGCAGGGCGGCGAGGAGTTCGTGGTGCTGCTGCCGGAAACCGACGCCCGGGGCGCCACGATCGTCGCCGAGCGGCTCGGCGCGGTGGTACGCGACCAGCCGGTGGCCGTCGAGGGGAGCGGCGACGAGCCGGTGCGGGTGCCGGTGACCGTCTCCATCGGCATCGCCGTCTACCCGGACCATGCCGCCGGCGGCCAGCAGGTGCTCGACGCCGCCGACGACGCGTTGTACGCGGCCAAGGCCGCCGGACGCGACGGCTACCGGCTCGCCCCGGCGCCCGATCCGGTGCCCACCCAGGAGATCCCGGTGGTGGCCGCCGGGGTCAGCCCGCCGGACGGGCTGCCCCGAGCCGGCGCGGCGGACCCGGCGGGCACCGTCCAGGGCGGCGCGTCTTCCGGTCCTCACCCGCCGCGGCAGAGCCGTGGCCGATAGTCTCGCGACATGTCGGAGCACTCAGCGAACCCCTCAGCGGCCCCCGGTCGCTCCCGCGCGGTCAAGGCCGTGATCCCGGCCGCCGGCCTGGCCACCCGGTTCCTGCCGGCCACCAAGGCGGTTCCCAAGGAACTGCTGCCGGTCGTCGACCGGCCGGTGCTGCAGTACATCGTCGAGGAGGCCGCGCAGGCCGGCATCGACGACATCCTGCTGATCACCGGTCGCGGCAAGACCTCGATGGTGGACCACTTCGACCGCCGGCCCGACCTGGAGGAACGGCTCGCCAAGAAGCCCGAGCTGCTGGCCGAGGTCAAGCGCACCGAGGAACTCGCAGCGATCTACACGGTCCGCCAGCCGGAACAGCTCGGCCTCGGTCACGCGGTCGGGTACGCCGAGTCGCACGTCGGCGACGCGCCCTTCGCGGTGCTGCTCGGCGACGAGTTCGTCAAGCCCTCCGAGCCGCTGCTGCCGGCCATGCTGGAACTCCAGGCCCGCACCGGCGGCGTGGTGCTCGCGTTCTTCGAGGTCGACCCGGCCGAGACCAGCCGCTACGGCATCGCGTCGGTCGAGCCGGCCGAGTCGGAATACGCCGACATCGCCGAGGTCGTCAAGGTCACCGGCATGGTGGAGAAGCCCAGCCCGGAGGACGCCCCCAGCAACCTCGCCGTCCTCGGCCGGTACGTGCTCCCCGGGAAGATCTTCGACGCGATCCGGCGCACCCGACCGGGCAGCGGCGGCGAGATCCAGCTGACCGACGCGATGGAGCTGCTGCGTACCGAGGGGGTGCCGGTGCACGCCATCGTCTACCGGGGCACCCGCTACGACACCGGCATGCCGCTCGGCTACCTCCAGACCGTGGTGCAGATCGCCGCCGAGCGGGAGGACCTGGGCGCCGAGTTCCGCAAGTGGCTGACCGAGTTCGTCAACAACGGTGACGAGACGGTCACCGCCGCGGTCCTCAACGGCATCCGCGACGCGTCCGGCGGTGCCGATACATGACAGCGACGGCCGACGCCGAGGCGGCCGCGAACGAGTTGACGCCGCTCGCCGACTACCTGGGCAGTGTGCTGCGCAGGTTACGCGCGCTGCCTCCACTCGACCTCGACCTGACCCAGGCGTACGGCAACGTGCTCGCCGAGGACGTGGTCGCCCCGCACTCGTACCCCGCCTTCGACCAGGCGGCGGTGGACGGGTACGCCGCGCGCTGGGAGGACATCTCCGGTGGGAGTCGGGGGCCGGGCTACGTCCCGGCCCCCTCCGGTATGCCCGGCGGCCGCAGCATCCGCCTCAACGTGGTGGGTGACCTGGGTGCTGCGAGCTGGCGACCGGTGCGGCTCACCCCCGGCGCCTGCTTCTCGGTCGCGGCGGGCGCGCCGCTGCCGATCGGCGCGGACGTGGTCGTCCCGGTGGAGTGGACCGACCAGGGCATGGCCGCCGTCGAGATCTTCCGCGCCCCCAAACGGGGGTACGGCCTGCGCCGCGCCGGGGAGGAACTGGTCGCCGGCACGCTGCTCGCCCGCGCCGGGGCGTACGTCTCACCGGCCCTGGTCGCGGTGTTCGCCGCCACCGGCATCGGGCACGTGGTGGTGCGGCCCAGCCCGCGCGTGGTCATCGTGGCCACCGGCGACGAGCTGGTGGACGTGGGCCGGGGCAGCCAGCCCGGCCAGGTGGTGGACACCAACTCGCACGCGCTGACCGCGGCGGCGGCGGAGGCGGGCGCGCTCGCGTACCGGGTGGGGATCTGCGACGACGACCCGGAGGCGCTGCGCGGCCTGCTGGAGGACCAGACGCTGCGCGCCGACCTGATCATCACCACCGGCGGCACCGGCACCGGTCCCGGCGACATGGTCCGCCGCATCCTGTCCCGCCGCGACGGCGGGCGCGCCGGGCCGGTCGCCTTCACAGAGGTGGCCCTCTATCCCGGAACGGCTCTCGGGTTCGGTACGGTCGGCGCCGAGGAGGTGCCGGTGGTGTGTCTTCCCGGTGAGCCCGGCGCGGCGCTGATCGGCTTCGAGGTGCTGGCCCGCCCGGCCATCCAGCTGCTGGCCGGGGCCGAGCCGGTGTTCCGGCCGAGCGTCCGCGCGCACCTGCTGGAGACGGTCTCGTCCCCGGTGGGGCTGCGCGAGTTCCGGCCCGCGCACGTGGCCGAGCGGCGCGGCGGCGGGTACACCGTGCAGCCGCTCGCCGGTGGCCCGTACACGCTCTCCGGCCTGGCCGAGGCCAACGGCCTGCTGGTACTCGGCGAGCGGGTCACCACTGCGGCTGCCGGGTCTACGGTGGACGTGCTCCTGCTGGACCGGCGCCGGTGAGCGCGAGGAGTGAGCTTGCGAGCCCCGCAGTCGCGAGCGGAAGGCAAGCTCGGTGAGCGCGAGGAGTGAGCTTGCGAGCCCCGCAGTCGCGAGCGAAAGGCAAGCTCGGTGAGGTTCCGGCGGGCGCCGGGGTGGCCGGCGGTGCTGGTGGACGGTCCGGTGGTGCTGCGGCCGTACCGGCGTTCGGACGCCACCGCCTGGTCGGAGATCCGGCGCGCGAACCGGGAGTGGCTGGCGCCGTGGGAGTCGCATGTGCCCGGCGGCTGGTACGAGACGAACTCGCCCGCCGCGTTCCGCCTGGTGCACGCCGACCAGCGCAAGTCCGCGCGTACCGGTGAGGGCATGCCGTTCGCGGTCTGCCTGCGCGAGGACGGGCAGGAGCGGCTGGTCGGCCACGTCAACATCGGCAGCATCGTGCGGCGGGCGTTCTGCTCCGGGTACGTGGGCTACTGGGTCGACTCCAGGGTGGCCGGTCGCGGCGTGATCCCGACCGCTGTCGCGCTCGCCGTGGACCACGCGTTCGGGCCGGGCGGCCTGCACCGGATCGAGGTGAACATCCGGCCGGAGAACATGCCGTCCCGGCGGGTGGTGGAGAAGCTCGGCTTCCGCGAGGAGGCCTATCACGTGCGCTACATGCACATCGACGGCGCGTGGCGCGACCACATCGGATACGCGATGACCGGCGAGGAAGTGGTAGCCGAGGGCGGACTGCTGGCGCGCTGGCACCGCGTACGTGACAACCGCCGCTGAGGCGAACGCCCGGCGCGGCGCACTGTGAACCGGGTCGGCGGCCCGTAACCTCAAGTAACTGCAAGCTGTGGCAAGCGCTGCCCGCCCGCACGAAGTGCGCCGTAAACGACGGTCGACGGAAGAAGTTGCGGCGGTGACGCTCGCCGGAGAACTTTGGTGACGGGAGGGGTGAGGGTGCCCACGTCGGTGCTCCTCGCCGTCCTCGCCGCCGCCGGTCTGCTCGCCCTCGCTCCGGCGCTGGTCCGCCGGTACGACGCCACCGAGCGGCTGGTGGCGGAGCGGGCGCAGTCGACGGCGCGGGTGCTCCAGCGCCGGCGTCGACGGCGCACCGTGCCCGGGCGGCGACCACTGCACCCCCCGCGCTCCCTCGTTGTGACTCTCAGTGAAGACTCCGACACGGGCAGTCTCGCCCGTCCGGTCTCCGCGCCACCGCTGCGTCGTCGCTCCGGGCGGCTCCGGCCGGTCTCCGCAGTGCCGGCCCAGTCCCGCCGACGGCACTCGCCCCGGCGGCGGCACACCCCGGCGGTCTACCGCCGGCGCCGGGTGCTGGCCGCGCTGCTGCTGCTCAACCTGGTCGAGCTGGGCGGCGTGGTACTCGTCGGACCCGGGTTCTGGATCAGCGTCTCGGTCACCGGCACACTGCTCGTGGCGTACGTCGTACACCTGCGGCAGCGTGCCCTGGCCGAGCGCCGGCGGCGGCGCGCGGACGCCCGCGAGGCGGCCTGGCTGGCCGCCCGCCAGGCCGAGGTGCGCCGCGAGCAGGCCCGGCGCGCGGCGGCTCGCCGGGAGGCGCAGCGTCGGCTGGCCGCCCAGCGCGAGGCGGTCCGGCGTACGGCGATGGGGCTGGACCGTCCCGCGGACCTGCCACCGGCGGCGAGCGGCGGTTCGGTGTCCTACCGGCGTGCGGGCGGCCTGCGCGGACGCCCCTACCAGTCCGGCCGAGGCGCCTGACCGCCGTGCCGGCGCCTTGCTGGTGGCGATCTTGGAGGGTTTGGGCCCCTCCGAGGGCCTTTTCCTTCCAAGATCTACGGGGCGGCGGGGCGGTTCGCGTCGTGGGGGCGCGACCTGTTAGCCTTGTTGTCGGCCCGCCCGGTGAAAGCCGGGTGGGACCGACGCTGGTTCGCCGGCGGAGGGGCTGTGGCGCAGACCGGTAGCGCACCTCGTTCGCATCGAGGGGGTCAGGGGTTCAAATCCCCTCAGCTCCACCCAGTTCAAAGGCCGTCTCCCGTGGTGGGGGACGGCCTTTTCTGATCTTCTGCAGCAAGTGGCTTGGGCGCATCGTGAGGTGGGCGCTCACCCGCGGCGGTGCGACACGCCATGGCCGAGACGGTCTTCGCCACCCTCACGACCGAACTGGTCTACACCCGCGCCTGGCCGTGACGGCACGAACTGGAAACGGTCGTCTTCTCTTCCATCGAAGGCTTCTGCGGCCCACGGCGCCGGCACGGCCGTCTGGGTAACGTCAGCCCCGACGCCTACGAGAAGACCCGTCACGAGTCCCTGACACACTCATGAAGCTGTTGAGATAGACGTCCGAGTGGTCAACGCCGACACGACAGGAACAGCCGCTGCGACAGTAGTCGGGCGGGTCAAGGGCGACCGCGAGGGTGAAGGACCCGAAACCTGCTGTGTCCCGCCACCGACCAGCAGGCGAACAGCGCGCCGGATGTCAGGTGCCCGGCGCCGTCTCGAGCCGTCTTCCAGGTCGGTTGGGCCACCTGCTCGGCGGCGTCGCCGCTCGCCCTTTGCGGTGTTTATGAGGGCGTTTGTTGCCGAGCATTAGCGTCCGAGACGGCGACAACCGGAAGTCTTCGCCATTCAAGAAAATGTTATGACTTGTTGCCGATGCTTGGGATATCCAGTTTGTCGGCAATGGCCCCCGGGATTCGATCGGCACTCCTGACTTCCTTATTGTTAATCGCGTTTAGAGTTCCGGCCGACCGGGGGATCCGGGCGTCGTCGGCCAGCGCCCCACAATGAGCCGACAAACCAGTCGGGCCGCCCCGAACAGGCGCGATTTTGCCACCCGCTCGACCTGTTGTGGCTGCCAGGAGCGCCCGTACCGTTGCGGCACCAGCGTTCCGTGTGATTGGCCAGATGAATTGCGGCAATTGCAGGCGTGCTGATTGTATCGAAAATCGTCTTTGATGGGAACGACAGTGAAAAACATGCGAAAGTCTGTGGTGGTCTTGGCGGTTCTGGCCATGGCCGCGGCGGGATGCGAGCAGGACAGTGAGTCAAGCCCGTCTGCGTCCGAGTCGGCCACGCCGACGAGCGTGGCATCCGCCTCTGCATCCGCCGCCGCGTCCGCGCCCGCGGTGGCGGTCGACACGTCCATCAACGAGAAGCCGGTGGACGGTTCAGACGCCGCTGCCGTGAAGACGGTGGATGTCGCGGCGCAGCCGGCGGCCCAGGCCCCAGCCTCGGCGGGGGGATACTACAAGCTCAAGACCGTGTTCCGCGGTGAGAACGAGTGCCTGGAAGGCAACCGCGTCGACGGCAACTCAACCCTCGCCGGCGCCGCGTTCCAGAACACCTGCAAGGACGTTGACGGGCAGGCCTGGAGTCTCACCAAGCGCCCCGACGGCTACTACACGCTGCGGACGAAGTTCCTCGGCGGGGAGAAGTGCCTCGAAGGCAACCAGATCGCCGGGAAGGTCCTCGGCGGCGCCGCGTTCCTGGACACGTGCCGCGAGGTCACCGGACAGCAGTGGAAGCTGGTCAAGGCCGGAGACAACCTCTTCCGGCTGCAGACGAAGTTCCGGGAGAAGGAAGGCGAATGCCTGGAAGGTAACCGATTCGCGCCGACGTCCGTCCTGAAGGGTGCGGCGTTCACCGACAAGTGCCAGAACGTGACCGGGCAGCTCTGGTACCTCACCGCGATCCCTGCCTGACGACACCGCATTGACCGGAGGAGCCCGGACTGTTGTCCGGGCTCCTCCGCGCGGATGACGGTTTGCTCGCACGCCCCGGCGTCAGTCGAACAGGCCGTCGAGCGCCTTCTGTTCGAGATCGCGCCAGCGCTCGGCGTCCTTCAGCGCCTTGGTGATCTCCTTCTCGTCGAGGTGGTGGGCGCCCTCCTCGCGGATGCACGCGACGCTGAAGGGCCCGCCGACCGACGGCGAGGTCCGCTCCAGAGCCTCCAGCACCCGTACCACGCCCACCACGCCGTACTCGACGGTGCGCGTGGTCATCCGGAAGTGGGACAGCAGCGCGCCGGCCTGCTGGGCCATGGGCGCGCCGGAGCCGATGGCGTGGAAGCCCACGTCCTCGTAGCGGCCGATGAGTCCGTTGGGGTTGATCTCCACGATCCACGGGCCGCCCTGGCTGAAGCCGGCCGCGAGCAGGTACGCCGACACCCCGCCGCCGGCGCCCTCGCCCGGTACGTCCGGGATGTAGTTCTCGTAGTGCTTCTTGAAGACGGGCAGGACGCGCTCCTGCAACTCGTCGCCGATGTCGGGTGCTTCGAGGATGGCGGTGGCCGAGTCCTGGAGGAGGGGGCGCAGGTCGTTGAGTACCCCCCGCGCACCGCTGCCGCCCCAGGCGGCGCAGTCGCCCAGCGGGTGCAGCTTCTGGGCGGGGAAGCTCAGACCGCGGTCGCTCTCGGTGATCTGGGAGTCGGCGCCGATCACCACCCCGTCTTTGCAGACAACGGCGAGTACGACGGTCATAGCGTCCTCCTGAGCAGGGGTAAGGGGTAGGGCGCGACGTACCCGCCATCCCGCCTGCCTACACCCCGACGAGGGTTGGCCCACTCGTGGCCGGACTACGGGAAGGCTGCCGCCCGTCGGCGGCGACGCGGTCGAGCGGCCGGCCGGATGCGTTACGGCGACGGCTCGTGGAAGTAGACGGTGGCCGACCACCAGTCACCGTCGGCAGTGATCTCGCTTTGAATGACGACGTCCTGGACCTCGATACCAGGCCGTTGCTCGATGCTGTCGGCGATGCGGCGTAGCAAGGCCGGGACGCTGTCCTGACCCGGTCCCGCCGGGTTGGCCTGCGAGAAGTGCTTGATTGTCCACGACGGCGGTTCGGACGGCACGACGGCAGTCTGCCAGTGCCTCTCTCCGAGCCTTTCGAGGCTCGTGAATGATCGTGCCGGCGGTTGCCAGGGCACGTGCTATCCGGCCTCGGTGAACAGTCCGGCGTAGCGGTCCAGGTACAGCGGCCAGCCCTCGTCGTGGCCGACGCCGTCACGAACCGACTCCCAACCCGGACCGTGCCGGTCCAGGTTGCGGTGCTCCAACTCGACCCGGGTGCGCTGCGGTGTCTCGGCGACGAACCGGACCTCGACCTCGCTGGCGTTGTCCAGATCCTGTTCGAGCTGCCATGCCGGGCTGATGTCCCAGCTGAAGACGAGCCGGTCCGGCGGCTCGAAGACGAGGATTCGCGCCCAGGCGCACTCACTGCCGTCCTCGGCGCGGTCGAAGATGTGCCCACCGACCTTCGGCTCGAACACCGTCTCCGCGATCGGCGACGACAGCAGGTTGTGCTCCTTCGGCTTGAAGTCGCCGAACCGCTCCGTGAATACCGCGAAGGCGCGCTCCACCGGCGCGTCGACCACGATCTGCCGCTGTACCACCGCATCCGTGCCACTCATGATTCCTCCTCGTCAGGGCGCTCGGCGACGTCCTTGAAGCCGTCCAACGCGCGGCTCCAGTAGGTGTCGAGCTGATCTCGTAAGGCGGCCACGCCGGCGGGATTGAGCCGGTAGACACGCTTTGTGCCCGCCGTGCGGTCCGTCACGAGGCCGGCGTCCTTCAGCACCCGCAGATGCTGCGACACCGCCGGCCGGCTGACCGGCAGCACCGCGGCCAGCTCGCCGACCGCCCGCGGCTGCTCCGCGAGACACGCGATGATCGCCCGCCGAGTCGGGTCGCCCAGGGCGTCCCACCCGTCCTCGGTTCGGTAAGTTCCCACGAACGGTAAGCTACGGCTTACCATTGGCGTTCGTCAAGCCTGAAAAGCAGGTCACTGTTGCCACAGGAACGCCGCCGTCGAGCATGGCCGGCAGCGGAATCCGTACCCGCAGCCACCGCCACCGAAGTTGAAGCCGGTGCGGTGATCGTGGCCTTCCTCGAGCTGGACGACGAACGACATGGGCAGGGCGCAGGCGGGACAGGTGGGCGTCTGGTCGAACTGGAGCCACGCCGGCAGTCCGCCGAGTTGCCCGAGGACGTCTCGCAGCGGTCGGCCGGACTCACCGCGCCAGCGTTCGCGCGCCTCGTCGTAGCCGTCGGAGTCGTGCATCGGCACGTACGTGACGGCGGACGTCTCGGCCGCCAGGACGGTGTCGCCCGAGGGCACGGCAGACGGAGCCAGCGCCCCGGAAGGGAAGACGAACGCGCGGTTGCCGCCGGCTGTCGCATCCCACTCGTCGCACAGGCCCGGATCGTTCTGGCACATGAAGATCGACAAGAGCGCGGCGTCGTCCGCGTCGACGTCGTCGAGCCGGACCTGGGCCAGGAACTGCATCGGTCCGTCGCACTCGTCGCACACCGGCCAGTCGAAGCCCGCAGGCACGAGCGGAACACCGCCGGTACGCGTGCCGGGCGCATCTGGTGCCGTGTCACCGTTGTAGATCATCAGAATCGTCACGCGGCGCAGCGTAGGGGAGTTGACGATCTCTCGCAGCGCTCAGATGTGCCCGGGTCCGTCCGGCACCCGGCCCGCAGCCGGGCGGCCGATCGGAGTCACGTCCGTTGGTAGCCTGACGCGTCCGTACGACAGATGGAGTCTGCCCGGTGCTCAGGACGGTGCTGCGGAGGCTGGGCGCGGCGGGCGCGGTCTGCGTGGTGGCCGCGTGCGGACCCTCGACTGCTGATCCAGCGGATCGTTCGGCGGGCGAAGCTGTCCCCTCCACGGCCCAGGCGACCGGCACGCCCACCACCCGGAAGCCGTCCGCGATTCCGGCGACCGGCGGCACCGGCTACTCCGCGGCACTGTCGGCGCGGCTGGTGACCACGGACGGGCTGCCACCAGGCTTCAGTGTGGATATCGCAACGGTCATGGCTCCGGATGCGGGCCGGCAGCGCCCCGGCCCCGAGGTGCCCTGTACGGACATGATTCCGCTGTTGTCGGCCAACCGGCTGACCGGTGCTCCGTCGGCGATGACCGCCGCGACCGTCAGCTCTGGCGAGGGCTCCGACTACCCGTGGGTGGCGAGCGAAGTGCTCAGGACGTACGCCGACGACGGCGCCCGAGGGGCGATGGCGGACCTGCGGACGTTCATCGGACGGTGCCCTGCCGTCGCGTCACCGGGCCAGGACGGAGGCAGCTACCGTTTCGCGGTGGTACCGGGGCCGCGACTGGGCGACGAGAGCATGCGCGTCGACTCCAGCACGACTTCCGGATCGATCACGCTGGAATGGGACAGCATCCTCGTCCGGATCGGCGCCACCCTGGTGGTCGTTCATGAGCAGGGCAACGAGCCCGGCGGCGACGATCACCTCCCCCGGCTCGCCGAAGCCGCGCTCCGCAGCTACCAGACGACCGGACCCTGAACGCCCTCGGGCGGTCGGCGGCGGCTCACCTCGTCGCGCCACCGAACCATCTGGTCAGCGCATCCTCCAGCGTCTGCTGATCGTCACCCACCCAGGCCACGTGCCCGTCCGGCCGCAACAACACCGCCGGCACGTCCAGCTCGTCGCCGGTGCCGGCGACATGCCCGACCCGGTCGGCCCAGGCGTCCACCGACAGCTTTCCGGTCCCGTCGAGCAACAACCCGCCGCCGGTACGCATCAGCTCGTACAGGCGTCCCTCCCGCAGCGGTACGTCGCGCAGCCGCCGCCCGAGCAGCGCATGCCCCTCGCCGACGTCGTACCGCACGCTGATCGCTGTGACCTTCTCGATCAGGAAGCGGTTGACCTCGTCGAAGTCCATGAGCTGCGCCAGCATCTGACGCACGGCCTGCGGCCCGGGCTCGTTGGTGGTCAGCAGCATCTGCGCGCGGGTGTTCGTCAGCACGTCGGCGGCGACCGGGCGCCGCTCGGTCTCGTAGGTGTCCAGCAGGTCGTCCGGCGCCCAGCCGTTCACCGTCGCCGCCAGCTTCCAGCCCAGGTTGAACGCGTCCTGGATGCCCAGGTTGAGTCCCTGCCCGCCGAGCGGCGGGTGGACGTGCGCGGCGTCGCCGGCCAGGAAGACCCGCCCGACCCGGTAGTGCTCGGCCAGGCGGGTCGCGTCGCCGAACCTCGACAGCCAGCGGGGGGAGTGCACGCCGAAGTCGGTGCCCGCGTACGCGTGAAGTTGCCGCTTGACGTCGTCGAGCGTCGGCGGCGCCGAGGCCACGTCGGCCGCCGGTACGACCACCCGGAACACGCCGGGCCTGCCGGACGGCCCGAGTCCGAACCGCTTCTCGGTGCGGCGTACCTCGGTCATGATCGCGGTGATCTCGTCCGCGGGCGCGGTCAACTCCATCTCGCCGAGCAGCGTGTCGATCGTCGACGGCTCGCCGGGAAAGCCGACGCCGAGCAGCTTGCGGACGGTGCTGCGCCCGCCGTCGCAGCCGACGGCGAACCGCGCCCGCAGCGGTGACGCGCTCTCGTCGTCGAGGTGGACTGTCACGCCGTCGTCGTCCTGCTCCAGCCCGGTCACCGCACTGCCGCGCCGGATCTCGGCGCCGACCTCGGCGGCGTGGTCGGCGAGCAGCCGGTCGGTGAGCGTCTGCGGGATGCCGAGGACGTACGGGTGTGCGGTGTCCAGGTCGGCGGGCGCGGGTTTGTCGATGCCGGCGAAGAACCCCCGGATCGGATGCGTGCCGCCGTGTTCGAGGAACCGGTCCAGCAGCCCGCGCTGGTCCATCACCTCGATGCTGCGGACGTGCAGGCCGAGCGAGCGCACGTACGGCGGCGGCTCGGCGTCGCGTTCCAGGACGAGCACGCCGACGCCCTGAAGGCGCAACTCGCTCGCCAGCATCATGCCGGTCGGCCCACCGCCGACCACGATCACGTCGAACACATCTTCCCCCGTGCCGAGTGTCAGGCGACCGTCCCCTTCGGCGGCACGAAGCCGCCGGAGAGGGCGCGGATGCGTGCCACGAGCGCAGCGACGATCGGCTGGTGGTCGAATCGACCATAGCCGCCGTGCCGGAACGCGCGGGCCTCGAAGAACTCGCTGCCGCCGGCGCCGTCGTCGGGCACCCGTACCTGCTCAGCCATGGTTTGCTCCCGGTGGTCGGGTGGCCGACGCTACAACCGCCGGGCAACCCGGTCAGCCGCGGCGGAACGTCCGGCGGTAGGTGTCCGGGGGTACGCCGACGGTGCGCTGGAAGTGGCGGCGCAGCGTCGTCGCCGTACCCATGCCGGATGCCTCGGCGACGGCGTCGATGCCGTCGTCGGTGTTCTCCAGCAGCTCCTGCGCCCGCCGGATGCGCTGCGTGGCCAGCCACTGCGACGGCGTGGCGCCGGTCGCGGCGGTGAAGTGCCGGACCAGGTTGCGGGTGCTCATGGTGGCCTGGCGGGCGAGGTCGGCGACCGTCAGCGGGCGGTCCAGCCGCGCCATCGCCCAGGGGAGCAGCGCGGCGAGCGGGTGGTCCTCGCGGGCCGGGACCGGTGTGGTGACGTACTGGGCCTGGCCGCCCGCGCGGTGCGGCGGCACCACCAGGCGGCGGGCGACGGCGTTGGCGACTGTGGAGCCGTGGTCGCGGCGGATCAGGTGCAGGCACAGGTCGATCGCGGCGGCCTTGCCGGCGGAGGCGAGCACGTCACCGTTGTCCACGTAGAGCACGTCCGGGTCGACCTGGACGCGCGGGTAGCGGGCGGCGAGCGCGTCGGTGTGCGCCCAGTGGGTGGTGGCGCGCAGCCCGTCGAGGATGCCGGCGGCGGCGAGGACGAACGCGCCGGTGCAGAACGAGACCATCCGGGCGCCCGCCTCGTGCGCGGCGCGGACCGCGTCGACCAGGTCGGACGGCGGCTCGGCGTCGGTGTCCTCGATCGCCGGGACGATCACCGTGTGGGCGCGGGCCAGGTGGTCCAGCCCGTGGTCGGGCGTGACCGCGAACCGGCCGACGCCGACCGGGCCGGGACCGCAGACCACCAGGTCGTACCAGGGGTCGGCCAGGCCGGTCGGGTCGCGCACGAAGATCTCGCAGGCCGCCGCCAGCTCGAAGTGCAGCATCCCGTCGGTGGCGGCGAGCGCTATCAGGGTCATGTCCGAAACTGTACGGGCATTGGCGTTTGCGCCACTGTCCCGGCTCTCGAATTCCGGCGAGGATCATTCCAGTCGATCTTCGAGGGGGAATGTCATGCAGGTAGCGGTGTTCGGGGCGTACGGGCACACCGGACGGTTCGTGGTGGCGGAGCTGCGGGAGCGGGGATACGAGCCGCTGCCGGTGGGACGCGACGGCGGGAGGCTGTCAGCCGCGTTCCCGGGGGTGGAGCAGCGGGTGGCGTCGGTCGACGACCCGGCCTCGCTGGACCGGGCGCTGGCCGGGGCGGCGGCGGTGGTCAACTGCGCCGGGCCGTTCGCCTCGACCGCCGGCCCGCTGATCGAGGCCGCGTTGCGGGCCGGGATCCCCTACGTCGACGTGGCGGCCGAGATCGAGGCGAACCGGGACACGTTCGCGCACTACGCCGAGCGTGCCGAGGCCGCCGGAGTCGCGGTGGTGCCCGCCATGGCGTTCTTCGGCGGGCTCGGCGACCTGCTGGTCACCACCGCGATGGGGGACTGGACGACGGCCGACGAGGCGCACGTCGCGTACGGGCTGAGCAGCTGGCACCCGACGGCCGGGACGGTCGCCTCCGGCGTCGTCTCGCGCGAGCGCCGCGACGGCCGGCGGGTCCGCTTCACCGACGGGCGCCTGGTGTACGCCGACGGCGACCTGCCCCGGCGGGACTGGGAGTTCCCGGCGCCGCTCGGTGTCCGGCCGGTGCTCGGCGAGTTCACCATGGCCGACGTGGTGACGGTGCCGAGCCACCTGGACATCCCGGAGGTGTGCACGTACATGACCGCGAACGCGGCAGGGGATCTGGCCGCCGGGGAGGCGCCGGCCGCTGTGGACGAGCGTGGCCGGTCCGCGCAGACGTTCACCGTCGACGTGGTGGTGCGTTCGGGCGACGTCCGCCGGCGGGTGGTGGCCCACGGGCAGGACATCTACGCGATCAGCGCGCCGCTGGCGGTCGAGGCGGTCCACCGGATCCTGACCGGGCGGACCCGGGCGACCGGTGTCGCGTCGGCCGGCCGGATCTTCGACGCGCCGGACTTCCTGGGCGCGCTGTCGGCGCATCTCACCGTCGAGACGCCGTCGGCCGCCTGATGCCCCGTCGGCCTCCCGCATCCACGGCTACCGATTGACAATGTTTGGAATCCAAACTTACTCTCGCGCTGGGCGGGTGCGCGCCCCGCCTTCCCCGTCCACGCGCCCCACCCCACCACGAAGGAACCACCATGTTCCGCTCTCCCCGTACCGCCCGATTGCGGGTCGGCCTGGTCGCCGCGACCGCCGCGGCACTCGTGACAGGCACCGCCGTGATGGCGACGAACGCCCAGGCGGCGGCCGGCTGCCGCGTCACCTACACGACCGCCAGCCAGTGGCCCGGCGGCTTCACCGCGAACGTCGACGTGACCAACCTCGGTGACCCGATCAACGGCTGGAACCTGCGCTGGACGTTCCCGTCCGGCCAGCGGGTCACCCAGGCCTGGAGCGCCACAGTCACCTCCTCCGGCGCCGACGTCACCGCCACGAACGTCGGCTACAACGGCTCCATCGCCACCAACGGCAGCGTCTCGTTCGGCTTCAACGGCTCCTGGTCCGGCGCGAACACCGCGCCCACCGCGTTCTCGCTCAACGGTGTGGCCTGCACGGGCGGCGTCGGCGGGACCACCCCGCCGCCGCCGACCACTCCGCCCCCGACCACCCCGCCGCCCACCACGCCACCGCCCACGACCCCGCCGCCCGCAGGCAACGCCATGGCCGCCGTCGCCGCCATGCAGCCCGGCTGGAACCTCGGCAACTCCTTCGACGCGGTCGGCGCGGACGAGACCGCGTGGGGCAACCCGCGGGTCACCGAGGCGCTGCTCGACAACGTCCGGGCGCAGGGCTTCAACAGCATCCGCATCCCTGTGACCTGGAGCAACCACCACGGCGCCGCGCCGAACTACACGATCGACGCGGCCTGGCTGAACCGGGTACGCGAGGTGGTCGGCTGGGCGCTCGCCGACGGCTTCTACGTGGTGCTCAACATCCACCACGACTCGTGGCAGTGGATCAACACGATGCCCACCGACCGCGCAGGCGTGCTGAACCGCTACAACGCGCTCTGGACCCAGATCGCCGCCGCGTTCAAGGACTCCTCGCCGAAGCTGACCTTCGAGAGCGTCAACGAGCCGCAGTTCACCGGAAGCTCCGGCGACGCGCAGAACGCCACGCTCCTCAACGAGCTGAACACCTCGTTCCACCGCATCGTCCGTCAGTCCGGCGGGGGCAACGCCACCCGGCTGCTGGTCCTGCCGACCCTGCACACCTCCGCCGAGCAGGCCCGGGTGAACGAGCTGGTCAGCACGTTCAACACGCTCAACGACCCGAACCTGATCGCCACCGTGCACTTCTACGGGTACTGGCCGTTCAGCGTGAACGTCGCCGGCGGCACCCGGTTCGACGCGACGGTCCAGCAGGACCTGACCGACCAGTTCGACCGGGTCTACAACGCCTTCGTCACCCGCAACATCCCGGTGATCATCGGCGAGTACGGGCTGCTCGGCTTCGACCGCCACACCGGCACCATCGAGCAGGGCGAGAAGCTCAAGTTCTTCGAGTTCCTCGGCCACTACGCGCGTAGCCGCAAGCTGACCACCCAGCTCTGGGACAACGGCCAGCACTTCGACCGCACGTCGTTCGTGTGGAAGGACCCCGAGCTGTTCGCGCAGATCAAGTCGAGCTGGACGACCCGCTCCGGCACCGCGTCCAGCGACCAGGTGTACGTGCCGCGTACCGGCACGATCACCGCCAAGAGCCTGACGCTCAACCTGAACGGCACCACGTTCCAGGGGCTGCGCCAGGGCACCACCGACCTGGTGAACGGCACCGACTACACGGTCTCCGGCAGCACTCTGACGCTCACCGCGTCGGCGCTGACCCGGCTGGTCGGCTCCCGCGCGTACGGGGTGAACGCCAACCTCCAGGCCCGCTTCTCCGCGGGCGTGCCGTGGCGGATCAGCATCATCACGTACGACCCGCCGGTGCTGTCGAACGCCACGGGCACCACGGCGGCGTTCACGCTCCCGGCGCAGTTCCGCGGTGACCAGCTGGCCACGATGGAGGCGAAGTACGCCGACGGCAGCAACGCCGGGCCGCACAACTGGACCTCGTACAAGGAGTTCGACGTGACGTTCGCGCCGAACTACACCGGCAACACGATCGCGTTGAAGCCGGAGTTCTTCGCCGAGGTCAACGACGGCCAGCGGGTCACGCTGACGTTCCACTTCTGGAGCGGCACGAAGCTGACCTACTACGTGACCAAGTCCGGCAGCACCGTCACCGGCACGGTGAGCTGACCGCGACGGCACGGCTCGCGGCGGTGGGCGTCGACACCGCCGCGAGCCGTGCCCGGCACGAGTTTCCGCCGGACCGATGATTTCCGAGGTCGGCGCCGGTCGACAGAGGCATGAAGACGCTCACTCTCCAGACGCCCGAGGTCGACCTGGTCTACGACGTCCACGCCCCCGAGGCGGCCGAGGCCGGGCACCGCCCCTTGTTCATGATCGGCCAGCCGATGTGCGCCGACGGCTTCACCACGCTCGCGTCGTACTTCCCGGACCGCACAGTCATCACGTACGACCCGCGCGGGCTCGGCCGGAGCGTCCGCAAGGACGGCCGGAACGACTCACTGCCCGAGGTGCAGGCCCGGGACGTCCGCGACATCGTCGACGCCCTCGGCGTGGGCCCGGTCGACATGTTCGCCAGCAGCGGCGGCGCGGTGACCGCGCTCGCCCTGGTGGCCGCCTACCCGGACGTGGTGACCACGCTCGTGGCGCACGAGCCGCCGCTGGTCACGCTGCTCCCCGACGCCGAGGCGGCCGGACGGGCCATGGCCGCCTGCCAGGAGGCGTACCGGAAGAACGGCTGGGGTGCCGGCATGGCGGCGTTCATCGTCATGACGTCGTGGCGCGGCGAGTTCACCGACGACTACTTCGCCCAGCCCGCGCCCGATCCCGCCGCGTTCGGAATGCCGGCCGAGGACGACGGCAGCCGCGACGACCCGCTGCTCTCCGACCGGTCCGCGGCGGTCACCGTCTTCCGGCCGGACGCCGACGCGCTGCGCGCCGCGCCTACCCGGGTCGTGGTGGCGGTGGGCGAGGAGTCGGCGGACACCCTCACCGCGCGGACGTCGGTGGCCACCGCCGAGCTGCTCGGCGGACAGGCCGCGGTCTTCCCGAGCCACCACGGCGGGTTCCTCGGCGAGGGGATGGGCCACGCCGGGCAGCCGGAGGCGTTCGCGCGCCGGCTGCGGGAGATCCTCGACGCCTGACCGCGGCGTCGCCGCGTCGCGGATGCCCGCGACGGTCAGGCCCGGCGCACGTCGGTGACCATCGCCGGGTAGGGCCCGGCCGGTGTGCCGGGCCCGGCCTGGTCCGCGGGGACGACGTTCTCCATCCGCAGCCGCAGCGTGACCGGGTCGGCGGTGTCGAGGACGATCCGCCACCCCCAGCCGCCGCCGTACTCGGCGGTCAGCTCGACCGCCGCCCCGCCCGCCGCGCCGGTCAGCGTCATCGGGGTCGGCTGCTGGTGCCACGAGTCGCCCCACCAGGCGACGAGCGAGCCCGGCCGGTCGCCGGCGCCGACCACCAGCAGGCCGTCCTGCGGGCCGTCGTCGGGATGTTCCCACGAGTACGACGCGGTGGTCAGGTGCCCGCCGGCCGCGGTGGCGACTGTGAGCGCGGCCGGCGACTCGGCGAGCGGATCGGCGGGCATCAGCCGGAAGCCGTTGGTGCCTGCCCAGGACCCGGTGACGTCGGTGAGAACCATCGTCCCAGGATAGGAGCCAACCCCGACAGCGCACGCCCGCCGCGCGTGCGGCGCGGCCCGACCTCGGATCTCCGGCAGGACGGGGTCAGGCGGAGAAGTCGTCGTCGGCGTCGCGGGCGTCCGCCTGGATGTGCTCGCCGGGGCGCTTGCCCCGGATCTCATCCCGTTCGCGTACCCGGTCCGCTTCGGCGTGTTCGTCCTGGTTCAGGTCACCGAGCCGCGCCCGGGCCGGACCGGCCAGGTCCTCCAGGTCGTTCTTCGCGCGCTCGACGCTCATTGCCGCCTCCCCGGATCGTCGCGTGGCGGCCCTCGCCGCCTGCCGAGGCGCGTCCCCGCTGACCCGGCCGGCAAACCGCCGCCACCGGCCGGGCGCCCGCTCGCCGTGCGGTCATGCGGGCGGCAGGGCGGTGATCAGGTCCTCGGCGTGCCGCAGCGTGTCGGCCAGCGCGTCGCGCGATCCGTCGTCCAGCGGGATCGAGCGGGCCCGCCGCACCAGCTCCCGCGCGGACTCCGGCTCGTCGAGTTGCAGCGCCAGTTCCGCCCGGTAGACCAGCGCCTCCACCTGGACGGCCGGGTCGTCGGCGGCATCCGGGCGGGCAAGCGCGCCGTCGAGGATCCGCGCGGCCTGCTGGGGATTGCCGCGAGAGTCCGCCTGCACCACCGCGTTCTGCAGCGTACGGGCCAGCCCGCCCCTGTCGTCGGTCTCCGCGGTATCGCTCCGGCCGACGAACCGGATCCAGTTGCCGCCGGGGTCGACGATGCTGAACCCGAAGTGGCCCTCCTGGTTGCGGCGGGGCCGGGGCCGGGTCATCCGGGGCACGCCGGAGACGAGCACCTTGCCGTACGTGGCACGCAGGCCGTCGGTGAAGGCCCGGTGGATGTCGACCAGGTCGTCCACCACCACCAGGCAGGAGCCGTACGAGTCGGCGGGATCGAACTGCGGCATCCCGAAGAAGTGCAGATGGAGATCCTCCCGCCGCAGCGTCAGGTACGGGTTCGGGCGCTCCTGCCGGTACGTGATCTCGAAGCCGAGGGCCTGGTAGAAGGGCGCCACATCGTCCAGGGAGCGGCACGGCAGCAGCGGGATCGTCGTCTCGTTAGCCATGCTCCGAGCCTGGCGACCGAGGGCCGGCTCGTGCACATGGAAATGTCCGTTCGGCTTCTGGCGCCGTCCGAACGGACACGGGGGCCGGTCCGTAGTGGACCGGCCCCCGTGCGGGGTTTCGTTCGGGTCAGGGCTTCCAGGACCCGGCGGAACGGAAGCGGTGCTTGTATTCCACGACGCCGTTCTGGTCCTTGACGTCGAAGATGAGCTGGCCGCTGCGCTTGGAACCCTCGGGCAGGTTGTTGCCCGAGGTCATCAGCTTGCCGCAACCCGAGAAGGCGCCGCCGATGCCGCTCTCCTCGGTGCCGTCCGCAGCGACCCAGGTGAAGTAGAACGGGTTGATCGAGCCGGTGCCCTTGGTGATCTCGGCGGTCACGTCGGCGATCAGGAACATGCCGTTCTTCGGGCCGGGCATGACCTCGCTGCAGGCGGCGTTCCTGGTCCGGAAGTTGCCGACGGTGATCTCGATGGTGCCCCGGTCGTCGTTGACGACCAGCTTGTCGCCGGCCGGCATGTTGAACGTCTTGTCGTCGGTGTTGCCCGGCTGCGGCGTGCCGGTGGGAGCGCCCGTCGGGGTGTCACCTGTGGGCTGGCCGTAGGTGACGCCCGGGGTGGGCAGCGAGTCGATCGCCTCCTGGGTCTTCTTCGCGCCGCTGTAGATGGCGAAGATGCCGCCACCGCAGCACAGCAGCAGCAGGATCACCGCGATGATGCCGACAGTGATCCAGACGTTCTTGTTCGACTTCTTCGCCGGCGGTCCGAAGGGCGCTCCGGGCGGCGGCGGGTACGCGCCACCACCCGGCGGCGGGTAACCACCCGGGGGCGGGTAGCCACCCGGTTGCTGGTACTCGCCGCCCGGGGGCTGGTACGCCGCACCCGGCGGCTGGTACTCGGACCCCGGCGGCGGGTACGCACCGCCCGGCGGCTGGTACGCGGCACCCGGCGGCTGGTACTCGCTGCCCGGCGGCGGGTACGGCGCGCCCGAGACGGGCGGCTGCGGCGCGTCCGAGGGCGGCGGGTAGGGCGAGCCCGACGTCGGAGCGGGCGGTGGCGCGTACGGGTTGCCCGGCACCGGCGGCATCGGGGCGGTGGGGAACGCCTGCGTCGGCGGTTCCTGCGGCTGCTGGTTCGGGTCCGGTGACCCGGACGGAGGCTGAGGGTGGCTCACCGTACTCCTTGGGCGCCTTCGGGATTTTCAGTCGGAACGACGGTACAAGCCGGGCACAACCCGCCCGGCAGTGCCTCATCGACGAAGCAGGACGGCCGCGGTGCGGACCAGGTCGTCGTCCACGGCGAACCGTCCGGTCACCGCTGACGGTGGATCGGGCACCGGTGCGGCGGCGAGCCGGGCCGGGGCGATGGCGGCGTGGAAGGTGCCCGCCTCCGGGTCGAGCACGACGCGCGCGTCGGCGAAGCCCAGCCACGTGCCGACGAGCGGGTGCCAGACCTTGTAGACGGTCTCCTTCGCGCTGAACAACACGGTCGGCCAGGGCGTGCCGGGCGGCAGCCGGGCCAGGTCCGCCTCCTCGTCGGGGCGGCACACCTTCCGGCGTACCCCCGGGGAGAGCGGCCGGTAGCGCTCGGCGTCGATACCGACGGCGCGCACGTCGGCGGCGCGGGCGGCGGCCGCGGCGCAGTAGTCGCGGGTGTGGGTGATGGCGCCGACCACGCCGGGCGGCCAGATCGGGGCCCGGTCGGCGCCGGCCGGTACCGGCGTGGCGGGCAGGCCGAGCGCGCCGAGTGCCCGCCGGGCGCAGACCCGCCCGGCGGTGAAGTCTCGGCGCCGGCCGGGTACCGCGCGCTCACCCAGGGCGGCCAGCTCGGCCGGGAGCAGCTCACCGGCCCAGTCGGCCGCGTCGGCCACCGCCACGGCGACCTCGGCCGGGAGCAGATCACGCACGAGAGGTGGATGACGGGGACACGCGGTGAACGTACCGTAACGCTTGGGCGTGCCGCTGCGCTGAAGGAATGTTGCGGGGAGGCAACCGGTCCATCACCACCATTCCTGACTCGGAAGGAGCGGCCGATGACGCCTGGCGCGGAGGTTTCGGGAAGTACCGGCGGCGAGCACGTGCCGGTGACCCCCGACTGGACCTGCGGCTCGTGCGGTGACGACTGGCCCTGCGCCACGAAACGTCATCACCTGCTGCGCGAGTACCAGGTGGACCGGGCGTCGTTGAGCGTCTATCTCGGGTCCTGCCTCGCCGCGGCGACGCAGGATCTGCGCTCCGTGCCGGTCACCGCGCTCCAGGACCGGTTCATCGGCTGGGTGCCGCGCGGCCCGCGTATCGCCGAGGCGTGAGCGCGTCCGGTGGCCGCCGCGTCGGGTTCGCGGCGGCCACCGGCTGCGGTCCTCAGGGGCGGCGCGGCCGCCGGGTGAGCCCGAAGCCGACCACGCCGGCCACGGCGGCGAGCACGCCGCCCACAGTGGTCCACACCCAGCGCGATCCGGCCTCGGGGAGCCACCCGGTCAGGTCGGTCTCCTCGTCGGCCACCGGCTCGGGCGTCGGCTCGGCGCTGAGCACGGTGCCGGCCCTGGTGTTCGGCACCAGCGGCGCGGCCAGTTCGCCGTCGTCGCCGGACGCGCCGCCCTCGTCGGTCGCGCCGACGAGCATCTCCACGTCGATCGGCAGGCCGAGGTCGGGTTCCGGCAGATCGGTGACGGAGAGCCGGATGTAGTAGGTGCCGGGCAGCGGGTCGCCCGACCAGGGTTCGGCCCACGGCCGTACCCGGCGCAGCGTGCAGCCCAGCGCGACGCTCGTCGCCGACGCGCCGGCGGTCGGGGTCTGCGCGCCGGCGGTGCACGCCTGCCGGCGGCGCAGCCCGTCGAAGACGTCGACGGTCCAGGTGGACGCGCCGCTGCGTGGCTTCGGGAACGTGACGGTGGCGGTGACCTCGTGCACCTGCCCGGCGTCGGCGCGGAACGACCAGTACAGGTGGTCGCCGGTCGACGCGCCCACCTGCACCGGCTGGCCGGCGGTGACTGTGGTGGCGGTGAGGAACGAGGTGCCGGCCTTGGTCACCGTGGTCGCGCCCGGTGACGGGCTGGGCGCGGCCAGGGCCGCCGCCGGGGTGAGGGCGAGTCCGGCGGCGGTGATCGCCGCCGCGGAGCGGATCAGCGTACGCATGCTCAGTTCACCCTCCACGTGTGCACCCACCAGCGGGTGAGCAGTCCGGCGACCAGCCCGGTGAGCAGTCCGGCGAGCGCGAGCAGGAGCAGCAGCACCCAGCCGCGGCCCAGATCCGGCCCGTCCGGCGCGGGGGAGGCGGCCACCACGTCGACTGTCAGCTCCACCGGCATGCCGGGCCGGGCCTGGGTGCCGGGCTTGGCCGCGAACGAGTTGCTGACCACCAGGCAGACGGTCCGTACGGGCTGCTCCGCGCCGGCGCTCGGCTCCGGGCTCGGCCCGTCCTCCTCCTCCTCTTCGGCGGCCGACCAGCGCAGCCCGGCGGAGACCACGTCGGTGCGCCCGCTGCCGGCGTCGACGCCCCGGACCAGTTCCCGCCCGTCCGGCGCGGTGGCGCGCAGCAGCACGCCGTAGTCCGGGTTGACCGGCCGGTCCAGCGCGACGCTCACCGAGGCGCGCAGTTCCTGCCCGGGACGCACCGGCACCCGGTACCAGCGGTGCTCGGAGAACGCCTCCCGGTCGCTGTAGACGCCGGGGGCGAGCAGCGGCGCGCCCTCGCACGCCGTGCCGCCGCCGACCACAGCCGGAGCGGCGGTGTACGTGTCCCGGGCGCGGTCGACGAGCTGCTTGATCCGGCCGGTCAGCTCGTCGGCGCTCTGCGCGGCGGTGTAGGTGCCCCCGGTCGCGCCGGCGATGCAGAGCAGCTGCTTGCGTACCTTCTCGTCCGGCGCCAGGCCGAGCGTGTCGACCACCAGGCGGGTGCCCTGGGCGGCCAGCTCGCGGGCCACCTCGCACGGGTCGGGCGGCGCGCAGGTGTCCTCACCGTCGGTGATCAGCACGATCCGGCGGGCGGTGCTGCCGGTTCCCAGGTCCTGCGCGGCGGAGCGCAGGGCCAGCCCGACCGGTGTGAAACCGGTCGGCCGCAGCCCGGCCACGGCGGCCTTGGCCTGGGTACGGTCCACCGGGCCGACGGGCACGATCTGCTGGGTGTCCAGGCAGCCCTGCTTCTTGTCCTTGCCCCGGTAGGTGGCGCCGAGCACCCGGATGCCGAGCTGTGTCTCGTCCGGCAGGGCGTCGACCACCTCGTTGAACGCCTGCTGGGCGACGGAGATCCGGCTGCGGCCGTCGATGTCGCGGGCCCGCATCGATCCGCTGACGTCGAGGACCAGCTCGACCTTGGGTGGTTCGGCGACGGGCTCGGTGGTCTCGTCGTCGGCCCCGGCGGGGCTCGGCCCGATCAGCGCGGCCGCCGCCAGCAGTCCGATGAGGACGGCCGTCGATCGTCTCTTGTTGATCACCGGGCGAAGTGTAGTGAGATCCACATTGGAAGATCATCCGGGTCGGAGGTGCCCGCGGGAGGTCCGTCTCCGGCGTCCGCCGGGGCCGTCACGGTCGCGCTCGGCCACCCACCGTTAGCTGCACCATGTAAACCTTTCGGCCGGTGGTGCACTCGTCGGAAATCTGACCGGCCCGCACCCGTTGTGCCGTTGCCGGAGTGTGGTTAAGCTCTTTCTTGCGCGCCCCAATCGCCCGCTTCCCCCGTGGCAGGCGATCGGGGCGCGCTTTTTTGGCGCCCCGGCGCCGCGCAGTGCCCGGCGCCCCGCGTCAGATCCAGCGGCCGTCCAGCCACATCCGCGCCGACCAGTCCGCGTACGGCAGCACCCGGCCCACGAAGATCGGGTAGAAGTACGCGAAACAGAGCGCCACGAGCAACACGTACGCGCCCGCGATGATCCCGCCCACCAGCCGGCGGTCGTGGACCTGTTGCGGGTCCGGTGGCGCGGCCGTGTTCGTCACCGGCGCGGGGGTGGCGATCGCGCCGAGCACGTAGACCACCGCGAGCACCAGGAACGGCACCGCCGGCGCGGCGTAGAAGGAGAACATCGTCCGGCCGTCGAGGGCGAACCAGAACCAGGGCAGCAGGCCGGCGGCGGCGCTGAGCAGGATCGCGCCCGCCCGCCAGTCACGCCGGGCCAGCCCGAGCCAGGCGGTCGCGGCCAGCGCCGGCAGGAACGACCACCACAGCAGCGGCGTACCCAGCAGCAGCACCTCCGAGGCGCAGCTCGGTGCGCCGCAACTGCCGTCCCCGGACCAGTGGAACGCCACCGGGCGGCCGAGCAGCAGCCACTGCCAGGGCCAGGACTGGTACTTGTGCGGGTCGTCGAGCTGCGTGTGGAAGCCGTACGCCGCCTTGTGGTACTCCCACAGGTTGATCAGCGCGCCGATGATCGGGGTGTCGCTCAGCTCCGGGTTGTTCGGGTAGCGCTCCGCCAGGCGGTAGTAGCCGTCCTGGCCGAGCAGCCAGCCCGACCAGGTCGCCACGTAGGTCACGAGCATCAGCACACCCGCGGCGAGCAGCCACGGCAGTTCGTCGAGCACGGCGTCGCGCCACGGCCGGCGTACCCCGGACGAGCGGCGGACGCCCACCTCCCAGAGCAGCACCAGCAACGCGAACGCCGGTACGAAGTAGAGCGCGCTCCACTTCACCGAGCAGGCGCAGCCGAGCAGCACACCTGCTGCCAGCCGCCACCACGGCCAGTCCCGCCAGCCCGACGACGGACGGCCGGCCCGGCCCGGCTGTGTCGGGTCGAGCCCGCCCTCCAGCGCCCGCGCCCAGCGCCGCCGCCGGGCGTCCCGGTCGAGCACCAGCGCGCCGAACGCGGCGAGCACGAACAGCAGCAGGAAGATGTCGAGGATGGCCGTGCGGGACAGCACCAGGTGGTAGCCGTCGAGCGCGAGCAGCAGGCCGGCCGCGCAGCCGAGCACCGTGGAGCGGAACATCCGCCGCCCGATACGGACCAGCAGCAGCACCGACAGCGTGCCCGCCACCGCCGCTCCGAACCGCCAGCCGAACTCCGGCGAGGTGGTGATCAGGTGGCCCGGCACCGAGACGCCGCTGTCCGCGTCCTGGTAGCCGAAGGCCCACTCGCCGATGCCGATCATCCACTTGCCCAGCGGTGGATGCACCACGTACGAGGGGCCGTTGTCCTTGTAGTTCCACTCGAAGCCGCGGTCGATCAGCCCGTACGCGTCCTTGGCGTAGTAGGTCTCGTCGAAGATCTTCCCGGGCGGGAAGCTGAGCCCCACGAAGCGCAGGATCGCCGCGACGGCCACCACCACCGCTGTCGCCAGCCACGCCTGACCTCGACCGATGCGATCATCGACGGTGGCGAGCCGGCGCCGCACGGCGGCGGGAAGCCCGCGCCCGGCGCCGTCGCCCCGGTCGGTGGTGGAAGGGTCCGGGTTCGCGCTCTGTGCTGTCGACGCACTCGTCACCCGGCGATCGTAGGCTGCGAGGGTGCCCGGTGGCGTCTCTCGTCTCCGAAATTGGTACGACCGTCGATGAGGGAGCGCACGCCGTGGGGGAAATGTCCGAGGTAGGGCGGCTCGTGTTGCTCGGCGCGCCGCTCGGCAACCCGGCCGACGCGTCCGCCCGGTTCCGCGAGGTGCTGGCCGCCGCCGACGTGGTCGCCGCCGAGGACACCCGGCGGCTCACCCGGCTGGCCCGCGACCTGGACGTGACTGTGCCCGGCCGGATCGTCTCGTACTTCGAGGGCAACGAGGAGCGGCGTACCCCCGAGCTGGCCGAGGTGCTCGCCGCCGGCTACACGGTCGCGCTGGTCACCGACGGCGGCATGCCGAGCGTCTCCGACCCCGGCTACCGGCTGGTCCGGGCCGCACTGGACGCCGGTGTGCCGGTCACCGCCGCGCCCGGGCCGAGCGCGGTCACCACCGCGCTGGCACTGTCCGGGCTGCCCTGCGACAGGTTCTGCTTCGAGGGCTTCCTGCCGCGTACCCCCGGCGCCCGCCGCTCCCGGCTGCGCGCGCTCGCCGCCGAGGACCGCACGCTGGTGTTCTTCGAGGCGCCGCACCGCATCGCCGGTGCGCTCGCCGACCTGGCCGAGGCGTTCGGCAGGGACCGGCCCGCCGCGCTCTGCCGCGAGTTGACCAAGACCTACGAGGAGGTCGTCCGCCGGCCGCTCGGCGAACTGGCCGAGTGGGCCGCCGAGGGCGATCCGCGGGGCGAGATCACGCTCGTCGTTGCGGGCGCACCGGCCACGCCCGCGGTCCGGCCGGACGACGAGACGCTGCGCGCGGCGGTGGCCGAGCGCGAGGCGGCCGGGCTGTCCCGCCGGGACGCGATCACCGAGGTCGCCACCGCGTACGGGCTGCGGCGGCGCGAGGTGTACGCCGTCGTGCACAGCTGAAAGGAAGGGCCCCTTCTTAACGCCTGCGGTAGAGGAAGGGCCCCCTCTTAACGCCTCACCTCACCAGGCGGCGGCCAGGAAGCCGACGGTGATCAGCAGCGGGCCGGCCAGCGCCAGGCCGACCGCCCAGCGCCGCTGCCGTTCGTCCGCGAGCCGGGTCGCCCCGGTCCACCTGGCGATCCCGGCGGCGCAGCCGGCCACCAGGGCCAGCCCCAGCAGCCAGCGCAGGTGCCGTCCCACCCCGGTGTCCGCGTAGGCGGTTGACCCGTCCGGCCCGGTCATCCGCGCCCGCAGCGAACTGCCGGTGTCGGTGCGCCCGGCCGGTACGCCGCTGACCCGTACCCCGTGGGCCTGGAACCGGTCGCCGTCGGCGGAGAAGATGCCCCGGCAGCGCTGGGTGAGCCCGCCGCCCGCGCACTGCGTGATCATCACGGTGCCGCCGGTCGAGTGCCCCACCGCCAGCCAGAACGGCCCGGCGCTCACCCAGGCGAAGAACGCGGCGAGCAGGCTCAGCGTCAGCAGCACGGCCAGCCCGGCGGGCGGGCTCGGCGGCGCGGCCGGGCGGGCGCGTTCCCGTCGCGCCGAGGGGCGGCCCGGACGTGGGCGCGGCTCGTCGCGCAGCGGCGTGCCGTCCCAGTGCACCTCCTCGATCGGTGCCCAGCCGCCGGACGGGGCGGCCTCGCGCTGCCAGCGCGGCTGGCGTACCGGCACCCGGCTCGGCACCGCGTCCACCGGCGCTCCGGTGGTCGGCTCCACCTCCACCGGCGGGTCCGCCGGGTCGAGCCGTGGCTGGGGAGCGACGGGCCCGCCGGGCGGCGTGGGCCGCGCCGCCCGCCGCGTGGCGGCCGCCGACGGCTCGGGCGCCGCTGGTCTGCTGGTCACGATGTTCATTTCACACCGGTACGTCTGGCTTGTCGGGCAGCTCACGCCGCGTGTCGGCGACAAATCGGACGTACGGTCGGAGCGCGCACCCCATTGGTTCGCGGCACGCCCACGGCAATCACTAGGCTTGCTGCTCATGAGTCACGTTCTCGCCGCGGTCGCCTGGCCCTACGCCAACGGCCCGCGCCACATCGGCCACGTATCCGGATTCGGCGTTCCCTCCGACGTCTTCTCCCGGTACATGCGGATGGCCGGTCACG
The DNA here is from genome assembly GCF_007827635.1 of Micromonospora sp. CNZ296. Classification (NCBI taxonomy): domain Bacteria; kingdom Bacillati; phylum Actinomycetota; class Actinomycetes; order Micromonosporales; family Micromonosporaceae; genus Micromonospora; species Micromonospora sp. CNZ296. The sequence continues at coordinate 149,764 of NZ_VISW01000011.1, read as the reverse complement.
ACGTGCTCATGGTCTCCGGCACCGACGAACACGGCACCCCGATCCAGGTGCAGGCCGACGCCGAGGGGGTCACCCCGCGCGAGCTGGCCGACCGCTACAACCGGGTGATCGCCGAGGACCTGCGGGCGCTGGGCCTGTCGTACGACCTGTTCACCCGCACCACCACGCGCAACCACTACGCGGTGGTGCAGGAGCTGTTCACCGGGCTGCACCGCAACGGCTACATCGTCCCGAAGGTCACCACCGGGGCGATCTCCCCGTCCACCGGCCGGACGCTGCCCGACCGCTACATCGAGGGCACCTGCCCGATCTGCGGCTACGACAGCGCGCGCGGCGACCAGTGCGACAACTGCGGTAACCAGCTCGACCCGATCGACCTGATCGACCCCAAGTCGAAGATCAACGGGGAGACCCCGGAGTTCGTCGAGACCGAGCACTTCTTCCTCGACCTGCCCGCCCTGGCCGACGCGCTGCGGCAGTGGCTGGACACCCGCGACGGCTGGCGCCCGAACGTGCTGCGGTTCTCCCGCAACCTGCTCGACGACCTCCAGCCCCGGGCCATCACCCGCGACCTGGAGTGGGGCGTGCCGATCCCGCTCGACGACTGGCGCGACCGCCCGGACAAGCGGATCTACGTCTGGTTCGACGCGGTCATCGGCTACCTGTCCGCGTCCATCGAGTGGGCCCGGCGCACCGGCGACCCGGAGGCCTGGCGCAAGTGGTGGTCGGCGGACGGGGAGGGGAAGGACGCCCGCTCCTACTACTTCATGGGCAAGGACAACATCGTCTTCCACTCGGTGATCTGGCCGGCGCTGCTCGGCGGCTACTCCGGTGAGGGCGCCCGCGACGGCGAACCGGGCGAGCTGGGCCGGCTCAACCTGCCCACCGAGGTCGTCTCCAGCGAGTACCTGACCATGGAGGGACGGAAGTTCTCCTCCTCCCGCAAGGTGGTCATCTACGTCCGCGACTTCCTGGAGCGCTACGACGCCGACGCGCTGCGCTATTTCATCGCGGTGGCCGGCCCGGAGAGCAACGACACCGACTTCACCTGGGCCGAGTTCCTGCGCCGCAACAACGACGAGCTGGTCGCCGGCTGGGGCAACCTGGTCAACCGGTCCGTGTCCATGGCGGCGAAGAACTTCGGCGCGATCCCGCCGGTCGACCCGGCCGGGCTCACCGAGGCCGACCAGGCGCTGCTGGACATCGCGAAGGCCGGCTTCGCCACCGTCGGCGACCTGATCGCCCGGCACCGGCAGAAGCAGGCCATCGGCGAGGCCATGAAGGTCGTCGCCGAGGCCAACAAGTACCTCTCCGAGCAGGCGCCCTGGAAGCTCAAGGGCGAGGACGAGAAGCCCCGCATGGGCACCGTCCTGCACGTCGCGCTCCAGGTGGTCAGCGACGCCAACACGCTGCTCACCCCGTTCCTGCCGCACTCCGCCCAGAAGATCCACGAGCTGCTCGGCGGCACCGGCGTGCACGCGCCGATGCCCGTCATCGAGGAGGTCGACGACCTCGACGGCGGGCCGTCGTACCCGGTGCTGACCGGTGACTACACGGTCGGTGCGCGCTGGGAGTCCGTACCCCTGGAAGTGGGCCGGCCGCTCGCGGCGCCGAAGCCGGTGTTCCGCAAGCTCGACCCGTCCATCGTCGAGGAGGAGCTGGCCCGCCTGGCCGGCTGAGCACACGCGCGCACCGCGGCCCGGGGATCTCTCCCCGGGCCGCGGTCGTGCGCGCCGGTCAGGCGCGGGCCATGCTCGGCTTGCCGATGAACTCCATCACCGCCTTGTTGACCTCGCCCGCGTGGGTCCACGGGAGGCCGTGCGGTGCGTCCGGCAGCGTGACCAGCCGGGCGTCGGGCAGCATGCTCACCAGCCGCTGACCGGTGGCCGGGTACGGCAGCACCGCGTCCTTGTCGCCCTGGATGATCAGCACCGGCACGTCGATGTTCGGCAGGTCGGGCCGGAAGTCGCTCAGCCAGGCGTCCACCGAGTCGTGGGTGCCCTTCGCCGACGCCTGCGTGCCGATCTGCCAGTGGGCGTGGTACGCCTCGTTGCTGACCGCCCGGTCCCGCTTTCCGCCGGAGTCGAAGAACGCGTCGCAGAACGCGGTCAGGTAGGCGAACCGGTCCGCCAGGATGGCCTGCTGGAAGCCCTCGAACACGCTCTTCTCCACGCCCTGCGGGTCGTCGGCGGTCTTCAGCAGGTACGGCGCCAACGGCGAGATCAGCACCGCCCGGTCCACCCGGTCCGACCCGTACGCGCCCAGATAGCGGGTCACCTCACCGGTGCCCATGGAGTGCCCGACCAGGATCGCGTTCCGCAGGTCCAGTTCGGTCATCAGCACGTCGAGGTCGGCGGAGAACGTGTCGTAGTCGTAGCCCATGGCCGGCTGCGCGGAGTTGCCGAATCCACGCCTGTCGTACGTGATCACCCGGTATCCGGCGTCCAGCAGCGGACCGCTCACCTTCTCCCAGGTCGCCCCGTTGAACGGGAAACCGTGGATCAGCACGATCGGCTGACCGGAACCGTGATCCTCGTAGTACAGGTCGATGGGTGCGGAGTTCTCCGTACCGACGGTGACGAAAGGCATGTCGGGATTCCCCCTCGCGCGGGTTTCTCGGACACCCCACGCCTTCCCGACCTGCCCTCGTCTATTCGTGCCGGGCCGGATAGGGCAGGTCCACCACCCGGTCGTCGGCCAGCTCGGCGCCGGGCGCCCAGACCTCGTACACGCCGCGTTCCAGACACTGCGCGCCGGTCGCGGCCACCGCGTCCGGATCCGGGCGGCGCAGCCGCAACCGCAGCCAGCCGCCCTCCTCCCGCAGCACCAGGCAGGGCACCCCGCGCCAGGCCGCCGTGCGCACCCGCCGGGCCGCCGCGTCCACCGGGTACCGGGCCGCCCGGGTCATCGCCAGCACCCGGAACCCGCCCGGCTGGTCGGCCACCGCCTCGTACTCCGAACCGGCGTACGTGCCGACGAGCCGGGTGGAGCGGGGCGCCTCACCGGTCGGCACGTACTCCTGGTCGGCGGAGAGACCCGGCACCGCGGCGAGCAGGTGCCGCCACTGCGGGCCGGCCAGGCGCAGCCAGCCCCGCTGCTCCGCCTGGTAGGTGTAGAGGACCACCTCCACCCCGTCGGCCGGGTAGGCGAGCAGGGTGGCGTTCGCCGGCATCGGCAGGTCGGCGAACTCCCGGGTGACGAACTCCGGTACGAGCTGCGCGCTGCTCGGCACGAACCCGGTACCCAGCACCGGCGGCCCGAGCCGGTCCCGGGGCGGCAACGCCATGAGTCCCCGGTGCGCCGGGCCCACGGGCACGTCGTAGTCGGCCGGGTCGGCGGCCCGCCAGCGCACCGCGTACGCCACGTCGCCGCCCTCGGAGTCGCCCCGCAGCACCGCCATCCCGGCCGGTGTCCGCAGGTGCGCGACGTCGTGCTCCCGGTAGCAGAAGCCGTGCGGCAGCACGCCCCGCACGTACCCGGCGAGCTGCCGGGCGGAGAGCACCTTCACCATGCGGGTACCCGGCCGGATCACCGCCGACGCTCGCACGGCGGCGAGCGTCGGATCCGCCGCCGCGCCCGGCTGCTGGCTGAGCTGGTGTACGTACGCCCAGCCCCGGTCCCGGTGCACCGGCATCAGCAGCGGCGCGTCCGTGTCGTCGGCCGAACCGGCGCCCCCGTGCACCGCGTCGACCTCGGTCGCGTGCACGAACCGGCGCCACGGATAGCCGTTGCCGGGCCGGGGACACCACTCGAAACCGGGCGCCTCGTCGGCGCTGAACAACTCGTACGCCGCGCCCCGGGCGATCTCCTCCGCCGGATGCACCCGGCCGCCGTACGTCACGCGCAACCCGGCCCGGTCGGAGGCGGGCCCGCCGGCCTGGTCGGTGACTGTCACTCCAGGACGCTAAGCCCGCCAGATGTGAGGCATGTGAACAGCCGGTGGCGGTCCGGGAACGCAGCCCCGGGCGGGTGTGTGATGCTGGCCGCGATGACCGAGCAGACCGAGACCCGCAAGCAGCGCGCCGCCCGCCGGGCCGGGGAGTTCCCGCCCGCCCCCGAGCCGCTGCCCGTACCCGTGCCGGACAGCCACACCCACCTCGACATCACCGTCGGCGAGTTCGGCACGCCTCCCGGCGGCACCACCGGCGACGACCCGGTGGCCGCCGCGATCGACGTCGCCGCCCGGGCCGGCGTGGACCGGCTCGTCCAGGTCGGGGTGGACGTCGACTCGTCCCGGTGGAGCGCCGACGTCGCCGACCGGTACGCCCCGGTGCTCGCCACCGTCGCGCTGCACCCGAACGAGGCGCCCCGGCTGGCCGACCTGGACGAGGCGCTGCGCGAGATCGAGACCCTCGCCGGCCGGGACCGGGTCCGGGGCGTCGGCGAGACCGGGATGGACTTCTTCCGTACCGGCGACGACGGGCGGGCCGCGCAGGAGGAGAGCTTCCGGGCGCACATCGCCATCGCCAAGCGGCACGGCAAGGCGCTCGTCATCCACGACCGGGACGCGCACGCCGACGTGCTGCGCATCGTCGACGACGAGGGCGCCCCGGAAACCGTGGTCATGCACTGCTTCTCCGGCGACGCCGACTTCGCCCGCGAGTGCGTCCGGCGCGGCTTCCTGCTCAGCTTCGCCGGCACCGTCACGTTCGGCAGCGCCGCCGCGCTGCGCGAGGCCGCAGCCGTCACCCCGCCCGCGCAGATGCTCGTGGAGACCGACGCGCCCTACCTGACCCCGATGCCGTACCGGGGACGGCCCAACGCGTCGTACCTGATCCCGCTCACGGTCCGTTTCCTCGCCGAAACCACCGGCACCGACGTGGACGCCCTCTGCGCCGCCCTCTCCTCGAACGGTGAGCGAGCGTTCGGCCCGTGGCGTTGAGCGCGTTCGGTCCGTGGCGTTAAGAAGGGGCCCCTCCATATCGCGAGGCGTTAAGAAGGGGCCCTTCCTTCCCCGCGGGCGGGGGCGCTTACGCTACGGGGCGTGACCGGACTCCTCGGCCCGGCGGAGATCCGGGAACTCGCCGCGCGCCTCGGCGTCACGCCGACCAAGAAACTCGGCCAGAACTTCGTGCACGACCCCAACACCGTGCGCCGGATCGTCACCACCGCCGGGCTGACCCCCGACGACGTGGCGCTGGAGGTCGGCCCCGGGCTCGGCTCGCTCACGCTCGCCCTGCTCCCGGTCGCCGCGCACGTGCACGCTGTGGAACTCGACCCGGCGCTCGCCGCCGCGCTGCCGGAGACCGCCGCCCGCTTCGCCGGGACGGCCGCCGAGCGGCTCACCGTCCATCCGGCCGACGCGCTGCGGGTCACCGCCGACGACCTGGCCGGCCCGGCGCCCACAGCGCTGGTGGCGAACCTGCCCTACAACGTCGCCGTGCCGGTCGTGCTGCACCTGCTCGCCGAGCTGCCCACACTGCGCCACGGCCTGGTGATGGTGCAGAAGGAGGTCGCCGACCGGCTCGTCGCCGGTCCCGGCTCCAAGGTGTACGGCATCCCGTCGGTCAAACTCGCCTGGTACGCCCGCTCCCGCGCAGCCGGCAAGGTCCCGCCGAACGTGTTCTGGCCGGTGCCGAACGTCGACTCCGGCCTGGTCGCGTTCACCCGGCGCGAGCCGCCCCGGCCGGACGTACCCCGGAAGGCCGTCTTCGCCGTCGTCGACGCCGCGTTCGCCCAGCGCCGCAAGACGCTGCGCGCCGCCCTGGCCGGCTGGGCCGGCGGCGCGGACCGGGCCGCCGCCGCTCTCACCGCCGCCGGCGTGGACCCGTCCGCGCGGGGCGAATCGCTCACCGTCGAGCAGTTCGCCGCCATCGCCGCGTCGGCCCCGGACGCCCCCGGCGGCGAGCAGTAGGCTGGCGCCGTTGCCCGACCCCTCGCCGAGGAGCTGACAGTGCCGAAGCCGTTCGACATCCGCCCACGTCCGGTGGAGTCCACCCGGTGACCGAGGCATGGCGACCGGGGGACGAGGACGGGCAGCGGCGCGGGGCCAGCGGCCCGGTCAAGGTGCGGGTGCCCGCCAAGGTCAACCTGCATCTCGGGGTCGGACCGCTGCGGCGTGACGGCTACCACGAGCTGAACACCGTCTACCACGCGATCTCGATCTACGACGAGCTGACCGCCCGTCGCGGCGACACGCTCACCCTCACCATGGAGGGCGAGGGCGCCGGCGAGCTGGCGCTGGACGACACCAACCTGGCGCTGCGCGCCGCGCACGCGCTGGCCGGTTACGCGGGCGTCGCCCCGCACGCCCGGCTGCACCTGCGCAAGCAGATCCCGCTCGCCGGCGGGCTGGCCGGTGGCAGCGCCGACGCCGCCGCCGCGCTCGTCGCCTGCGACACGCTCTGGGGCACCGGGCTGTCCCGCGACGAGCTCGCCGGCATCGCCGCCGACCTCGGCTCGGACGTCCCGTTCCTCATCCACGGCGGCACCGCGCTCGGCACCGGCCGCGGCGAGGCGGTCAGCCCGGTGCTGGCCCGCCCCACCTCCTGGCACTGGGTGGTGGCGATCGCCGACGCCGGCCTGTCCACCCCGGCCGCGTACCGGGAACTGGACCGGCTGCGTGACGCCGGAGCCGCCGGCACGCCGCTGGGCAGCACCGACGCGCTGCTCGCCGCGCTGCGCCAGCGCGACCCGCGGGTGCTCGCCGCCACGCTCGGCAACGACCTCCAGGACGCCGCGCTGACCATGCGCCCCTCGCTGGCCGAGACGCTCAAGGCCGGCGAGGCCGCGGGGGCGCTCGCCGGCATCGTCTCCGGCTCCGGACCCACCTGCGTCTTCCTCGCCACCGGCGAGGCCGACGCCGTCCGGATCGCCGCCGAGATCACCGCCGCCGGGGTGTGCCGGGAGGCCCGCGTCGCGCACGGTCCGGTCGCCGGCGCCCGCGTGGTCTGACGCCCCGTACCCTTGACTCAGGCGTCCCGGGCCCCCGGGACGCCTGAGTCGTGAAGGGTGGGTCAGTGGCCAACATCGTCAACCTGGACCGGGTGTCCAAGGGGTACGGCGCCGCGGGGCCGCTGCTCACCGACGTCTCGCTCGGCCTCGACGACGCCGACCGGGTCGGTGTGGTCGGTCTCAACGGCGCCGGCAAGTCGACGCTGCTGCGCCTGCTCACCCGCACCGAGGAACCCGACGACGGCCGCGTCACCCACCGCCGCGACCTGCGGGTGGCCTGGCTGCCGCAGCGCCTGGACCTCGCCCCCGAACTGACCGTGCGGGACGTCGTGCTCGGCACCGCCTGGCTAGGCGAGAGCATGGGCGCCGAGCACGAGTGGGCCGGCGACGCGGGTGTCCGCGCCATCCTCGACGGCCTCGGCATGCCCCACCTCGGCCTGGACACGCCGGTCGGCCCGATGTCCGGCGGGGAACGCCGCCGGGTCGCGCTCGCCGCGCTGCTGGTCCGCGACGCCGACCTGCTCGTCCTCGACGAGCCCACCAACCACCTCGACGTCGGCGGCGTCGACTGGCTGGCCCGGCACCTCGTCACCCGCAAGGGCGCGCTCGTCGTGGTCACCCACGACCGCTGGTTCCTCGACGCCGTCTGCACCACCACCTGGGAGGTCGCCGACCAGACCGTCCGGGCGTACGAGGGCGGCTTCGCCGCGTGGACGCTCGCCCGCGTCGAACGGCAACGCGTCGCCGCCGCCACCGAGGCCCGCCGGCAGAACCTGCTCCGCAAGGAGATCGCCTGGCTGCGCCGGGGCGCCCCCGCACGCACCTCGAAGCCCAAGTTCCGCATCGACGCGGCGAACGCGCTGATCGCCGACGTGCCGGAACCCCGCGACACCATGTCGCTGCAGCGGCTCGCCACCGCCCGGCTCGGCAAGCAGGTGTACGACCTCGAACACGTCCGGCTGCACGCCGGCCCGAAGGAGATCCTGCACGACACCACCTGGCAGGTCGGGCCCGGCGACCGGGTCGCGATCCTCGGCCGCAACGGCGCCGGCAAGACCACCCTGCTGCGGATGCTCGCCGGGGTGACCGGCCCCGACGGCGGGCGCTTCGCCGCCGGGCAGACCGTCCGGCCCGCGTTCCTGTCCCAGGAACTCGCCGAACTCCCCGGCCACCTGCGCGTGCTGGAAGCCGTCGAGGAGGTGGCCCGGCGTGTGCAGTTCGGCGACCGGGAGATCAGCGCCGCCCAGCTCGCCGAGATCTTCGGCTTCGACGACAAGCGGCTCTGGACCCCGGTGAGCGACCTGTCCGGCGGCGAGCGCCGCCGCCTGCAGATGCTGCGGCTGCTCGCCGGGGAGCCGAACGTGCTCCTGCTCGACGAGCCCACGAACGACCTGGACACCGACACGCTCGCCGCGCTGGAGGACCTGCTCGACTCCTGGCCCGGCAGCATCGTGGTGGCCAGCCACGACCGCTACCTGATCGAGCGGGTCACCGACGTCGCGTACGGCATGTTCGGCGACGGCCGGCTGGTGCACCTGCCCGGCGGCGTCGACGAGTACCTCGCGCGCGCCGCCGCGGCCGGCGGCCCGGCACCCGCCGATCTCACCCCGGCCACGGCGGCGCCGGCGCGCGAGGGCATGTCAGCGGCCGAGGTACGCGTCGCGAAGAAGGAACTCAACCGGCTGGAACGGCAGATCGCCAAGCTCGAACAGAAGGAGGCGGGCCTGCACGAGCAGCTCGCCGCGAACGCCACCGACTACGCCCGGGTCGCCGAGCTGGACGCCCAGCTCAAGGAGGTACGTGCCGAGCGGGACCGCACCGAGGAGACCTGGCTGTCCCTCGCCGAGGAGCTCCCGGGCGGCTGACCTGCCGCCGGGGTGGGGGGTGTGCGGCGTCACTGACCGGCGTACGGGACAATCACCTGTGGAACCCTCGTCCGAACGGTCTTTTGGAGACGCAGAGATGGCCCACACCCCCGTCAACCACCCCGCGCGGCCGATCTACCGGGCGATCGGCGGGCTCGTTGGTCTGTACTTCGTCGTCTTCGGCGGCCTCGGCATCATCGCCAGCGCCGGCAACGACTTCCTCGCCCAGGACGACACCAAGGTCCTCGGCCAGGGCACCAACATGGCGTTCTCGCTGCTGTCGGTGCTGGTCGGCGTCGTGATCCTGGTCGGCACCGCGATCGGCCGCAACCTCGACGTGGCGATCAACCAGTGGCTGGCCTACACGCTGATGGTGATCGGCCTGGCCGCGCTGGCGTTCCTGCAGACCGACGCCAACATCTTCAACTTCTCGATCATGACCGACGTCGTGGTCCTGACCCTGGCGCTGGTGCTCCTGATGGTCGGCATGTACGGCAAGGTCGGCTCCGACGACGAGCACGAGGCATGGCAGAAGGCCCGCCTGGTGCTTTGATCCCGTCTCTCACCGAAGGCCCGGCGCGCTGCGCCGGGCCTTCGGTGTTTTCCGGACGCGACCGGACAACGCAGGTGACAATTGCCCCGAATCAGTCACACGGCTGGAGGGCACCATGGCGCACTTCCCGGTGAACCACCCCGCGCGGCCGCTCTACCGGGTGCTGTCCGGGCTCATCGGCCTCTACATCCTGGTCTTCGGCGTCTTCGGCGTCTTCCAGACCTGGGGCGAAGGACTGTTCGGCCGGGACAGCGACTGGGCGCTCGGCCTGCGTACCAACCTGGCCTTCTCGCTGGTTTCCGTGGTCTTCGGTGCGGTCCTGCTGATCGGGGCGTCCCGCCGCGACAACCTCGGCCACTACATGAACCTCACCGCCGGCGTGGTCTTCCTGGTCACCGGCATCCTGATGATGTCGGTGCTCCAGACCCCGGCGAACTTCCTGAACTTCTCGATGTCGACAGTCATCGTGTCGCTGCTGTTCGGGCTGGTCCTGCTCGCCACCGGCCTCTACGACAAGGTCGGCACCGCCGAGCACGCCGAGGAGGAGCGGCAGCGCCGCTACCACCCCATCGGTGAGCGCTGACGCGGCTGTTGCGCTGACGCGGCGTCAGCCCCGGGGGATCGGCCCGGGTTTCGACTCCAGGTGCGACAACCCGTTCCAGGCCAGGTTCACCAGGTGCGCCGCCACCGTCTCCTTGCGCGGCTTACGCACCTCCAGCCACCAGCGGCCGGTCAGCGCCACCATGCCCACCAGCGCCTGGGAGTAGAGCTCCGCCAGCTTCGGGTCGTACCCCCGGATGGAGAACTCGCCCGCCAGGATGTGCTCCACCTGGTGCGCCACGTCGTTCATCACGCTGCTGAAGTTGCCCGTCGCCGACATCAGCGGCGACTCCCGGACCAGCACCCGGAACCCGCTGGTCTCCTCCTCGATGTAGGTCAGCAGCGTCAGCGCGGCCTGCTCCAGCAGCTCCCGCGGGTTGCCCGCGGTCAGCGCCGTGGTGATCCGGTCGAGCAGGGCGCGGACCTCCCGGTCCACCACCACCGCGTAGAGCCCCTCCTTGCCGCCGAAGTGCTCGTAGACCACCGGCTTGGAGACCTTGGCACGCGCCGCCACCTCCTCGATCGAGGTCGCGTCGAAGCCGCGCTCGGCGAAGATCTGCCGGGCGATCGAGATCAACTGCTCGCGCCGCTGCGTCGCGGACATCCGCACCCGGGAGGGCTTCGCCGCCGGCACGGGCCGCCGACGGGTGCGGTCGCTGCCGGATACGTCGGTCACCCGTCCATCCTGCCAGGCGCGACGCTCTTGGTCAGACCGGCTGCTGTCGTACGTACGTCCTAATCTGCGCCGGTGGCCGTCGATGATGAGTCCGGTAGTCGTCCGCCCTCTTACCGGGGGTGGAAGCCGGAGCTGCATGCGCGGGCGCTGGCTCTGCGGCGAGCCGGCTCACCGGTGGGGGAGATCGCGAGGGTGCTCGACGTCTCGAAGTCCACGGCATACCTGTGGACCCGGCATGTGCCGCTGGATCCGGAGCTGGTGCGCCGGCGCCGGCGGGTCGCCCAGCAGGCGCGTGCCGACGCGCAGTGGAGCGCGCACCGGGCGGCGCGGGACGCGGCCCGGGCCGAGGTGGTGGCCGCGTCGGCGGACTGGGTGCGGCGCCTCGACCGGCGCGAGTTGTTGCTGATCGGCGCGGCGATCTACTGGTGTGAGGGTGGCAAGGCGAAGCCCTGGCGTCCGAACGACTGCCGGATCAAATTCGTCAACAGCGATCCGTTGCTGGTGATGCTCTTCCTTCGCTTCCTGAACGCCGTCGAGGTGCCGGTCGAGGACCGGAGGTTCCGGGTGAGCATCCACGAGACGGCGGACGACGCGGCTGCGGTGCGGTGGTGGGCGGCTCGGGTAGGCGTGCCGGCGGAGAGCTTCCAGCCCACCACGATCAAGAGGCACCGGCCGCTGACCAGGCGCAAGAACGTCGGAGCCGACTACCACGGCTGCCTGACCGTGCACGTCGTGGGTGGAACCCGTCTCTATTGGAGGATCGAAGGGATCATGAAAGGAATGAGCAATGAAGATCCACCTCGTGACCGGTAAGGTGTAGGCAGCCGACGGGCGTAATACTATTTGCCCGTTTTCGACCATCCCGGGTCGTCTAATGGCAGGACGTCAGGTTTTGGTCCTGATTATAGGGGTTCGAATCCTCTCCCGGGAGCTTCTGCTGTTTGCCCTCCGTCGCGTGGTTAGCATGACCGCGAGACTGTCGCCGTCCCGACGGGAGCCACGTCGTGTCCCAGCCCCACCTCCGCACCGTTGTCGTGCTCGCCGCCGGTGAGGGCAAGCGGATGAAGTCGTCCCTGCCCAAGGTGCTGCACCCGCTGCTCGGCCGTACCCTGCTCGGTCACGTCCTGGCCGCGGCCGGTCCGCTGGGCGCGGACCGCTCGGTGGTCGTGGTCGGCCACGGCGCCGACCAGGTCCGGGAGCACCTGACCGAGGTCGCCCCGGGTGCCACGCCGGTGCTCCAGGAGCGCCAGCTCGGCACCGGGCACGCGGTCCGCATCGCGCTGGACGCGGTGCCGGACGCGACCGGCACCGTCGTGGTGATCAACGGGGACGTGCCGCTGCTGCGGCCGGAGACGGTCCAGGCGCTCGTCGAGGCGCACGAGGAGGCCGCCGCGGCGGCGACAGTGCTGGCCGCCGAGGTGCCGGACCCGACCGGTCTGGGCCGGATCGTGCGGGACGCGCAGGGGCACCTGGAGCAGATCGTCGAGGAGCGCGACGCCACCCCCCAGCAGCGCGCGCTGCGGGAGATCAACGCGGGCATCTACGCGTTCGACGCGGCTCGCCTGCGGGAGGCGCTGGGCAAGCTCTCCACGGACAACGACCAGGGCGAGGAGTACCTGACCGACGTCTTCGCGCTGCTGCGCGACGCCGGTGAGCCGGTGGCCGTGCACTGCGCCGCCGACCACGTGGAGACGCTCGGCTGCAACGACCGGGTCGAGCTGGCCGCGCTGCGCCGCCTGCTGCGCGACCGGATCAACGAGGGCTGGATGCGTACCGGGGTCAGCATCCTCGACCCGCACACCACCTGGATCGACGTGACCGTGACCGTCGAGCGGGACGCGGTGATCGACCAGAACACGCAGCTCCAGGGCGCGACAGTGGTCGGCGAGGGCGCGCTCGTCGGCCCGGACACCACGCTCGTGGACACGGTTGTGGGCGCGGGCGCGAGCATCGTGCGCAGCCACGCGCTCGGCGCCGAGGTGGGCCCGCAGGCGAGCGTCGGCCCGTACGCGTACCTGCGGCCGGAGTCGCGGCTGGGCCGCAAGGCGAAGGTCGGCACGTTCGTGGAGACCAAGAAGGCGTCGATCGGTGACGGGTCGAAGGTGCCGCACCTGTCGTACGTGGGCGACGCGACGATCGGCGACCACAGCAACATCGGCGCGGCCACCGTCTTCGTCAACTACGACGGGGTACGCAAGCACCACACCACCATCGGCAGTCACGCCCGTACCGGAGCGGACAACATGTTCGTGGCGCCGGTGCGGGTGGGCGACGGCGCGTACACCGCTGCGGGTTCGGTGATCACCGGAGACGTGCCGCCGGGCGCGATGGCGGTGGCGCGTGGTCAGCAGCGCAACGTGGAGGGCTGGGTACTGCGCAAGCGGGCCGGTACTGACGCCGCGGAGGCGGCGCGGCGGGCCGGTGAGGGTGCGCCGGACACGGGCGGCGCCGCAAGCGAAGGTGACTGAATCCACGGGGATCGGCGGGCCGTGGGTGGATCGCTGAACCGGGGGCATACTGCAACCGAACAGTCCCCGGCCCCACCGCCGCCGGGCACCACCGACATACGGGAGCAGACGGGCCCATGGGCAGCATCGTCGCCGAAAACCGCAAGAGCCTGATGCTCTTCTCCGGGAGGGGTTTTCCGGAGCTGGCCAAGGAGATCGGTGAGGTGCTCGGCGTCGCGCCGACGCCGGCCGACGCGTACGACTTCGCCAACGGCGAGATCTTCGTACGGTACAAGGACTCGGTCCGTGGTTCGGACGCCTTCGTGGTGCAGTCCGTGACGCACGGCGTGAACACCTGGGTCATGGAGACCCTGATCATGGTCGACGCGCTGAAGCGCGGCTCGGCCAAGCGGATCACCGTGGTACTGCCGTTCTACCCGTACTCGCGGCAGGACAAGAAGCACCGCGGCCGGGAGCCGATCTCGGCGCGGCTGATCGCGGACCTGCTGAAGACGGCGGGCGCGAACCGGATCCTGACCGTGGACCTGCACACCGCGCAGATCCAGGGCTTCTTCGACGGCCCGGTGGACCACCTGTTCGCGATGGACGTGCTGGCCGAGTACGTGGAGCACAAGTACGCGGGCCGGCCGATGACGGTGGTCGCGCCGGACTCGGGCCGGGTACGCGTGGCCGAGCGCTGGACCGACCGGCTGGGCGGCTGCCCGCTGGCGTTCATCCACAAGACCCGCGATCCGCTCAAGCCGAACCAGGTGGTGGCGAACCGGGTGGTCGGTGAGGTCGAGGGCCGGGTGTGCCTGATCGTGGACGACATGATCGACACTGGTGGCACGATCACCAAGGCGGCGGACATCCTCAAGGAGCAGGGCGCGGCGGAGATCGTGGTCGCCTCGACCCACGCGCTGCTGTCCGACCCGGCGACGGAGCGGCTGAAGAACAGCCCGATCAGCGAGGTCGTGGTGACGAACACGCTGCCGCTGCCGTCGGAGAAGCAGCTGGACAAGCTGACCGTACTGTCGATCGCCCCGCTGCTGGCGCGGGCGATCCGGGAGGTCTTCGACGACGGCTCGGTGACCACCCTGTTCGGTGGCCTGAGCTGAGCGTGCGGTCCGGTCGCCGGGAGTTCCCGGCGGCCGGGCCGATGCCCTGCGGAACCGGCGGGGCGGTGATATGGGGGACTGCCGGAGAGCCGGGAATTCCCTCGGGTAGACTGGTGCGGTTGCCACGGCGAGGGTGCCCGGCGGGCTGCTGACAAGCACCGCACGGAGGCGCCGTCATCGACGCGGTGCTCCGGGCGGTCGTTCATGACCCTAGCCCCAGCGAGCCCCTCGCCCCAGCACCGCCAGACGACAAGCCGCCGCAGCGAAGCATCAGGAGTTTCCCCGTGTCCGAGGTAAAGATCAGCGCCGAGCCCCGTACCGAGTTCGGCAAGGGTGGTGCCCGTCGTACCCGCCGGGCCGGCAAGGTGCCCGCCGTGCTGTACGGCCACGGCGAGAAGCCCAAGCACATCGCGCTTCCGGCGCGGGAGTTCGCCGCCGCGATCCGTAAGGGCGGCGCGAACCAGCTCTTCGCGATCGAGGTCAGCGACGGCACCCAGGTGCTGGCGCTGCCGAAGGCGATCCAGCGTGACCCGATCAAGGACACCTTCGAGCACGTGGACCTGCTGCTGGTCCGCCGTGGCGAGAAGGTCACCGTCGAGGTCCCGGTCCAGCTGACCGGTGAGGCCGCGAAGGACACCCTGATCGTGCACGACCACGACACGCTGTCGGTGACCGCCGACGCGACCAAGGTGCCGGACCACCTGGAGGCGTCGATCGAGGGCGCCGAGCCGGGCACCACGATCACCGCCGCCGACGTCGAGCTGCCGGCCGGCGTCGAGCTGGCCACCGACGAGGAGACCGCTGTCGCCTCGGTGACCGCCGCTCCGACCGCCGAGCAGCTCGAGGCCACCCTCCCCGAGGTCGAGGAGGCCACCGAGGAGGCCGAGGCCGAGGTCGGCGAGGAGACCGCCGAGGGTGCCGAGGGCGCTCCGGCCGCCGAGGGCGAGGAGGCCCCGGCCGAGGCGAAGACCGAGGCCTGACCGGTCCGCAAGGCTGTGCGACAGGCGTCCCCGGTTCCCGGGGGCGCCTGTCGGCGTATCGGGACGGCTGGTCGGGCGAGCGAGCGGGAAGGGGCGTCGGGTGACGGACGAGGCGGGACCGTGGCTGGTGGTCGGCCTGGGCAACCCCGGCCGGGAGTACGCGGGCAACCGGCACAACGTCGGGTTCATGGTGGCCGACCTGCTGGCGGCCCGGGTGGGCGCGAAGTTCGGGCGGCACAAGCGTGCGATGGCCGAGGCCGCGGAGGGGCGGCTGGGGTTCGGCGGCCCGAAGCTGGTGCTGCTGAAGCCGTTGACGTACATGAACCTCTCCGGCGGTCCGGTGGCCGGGCTGGCGCAGTTCCACAAGATCCCGCCGGCGCACGTGATCGCGGTGCACGACGAGCTGGACATCCCGTACGGGCAGGTGCGGGTGAAGTGCGGCGGCGGCGAGGGCGGGCACAACGGCCTGCGCTCGATGTCGAAGTCGCTCGGCACCAAGGACTACGTGCGGGTGCGGTTCGGCATCGGCCGGCCGCCGGGCCGGCAGGACCCGGCTGACTACGTACTCTCGGATTTCTCTTCGTCGGAGCGCAAGGAGCTGGAGTTCCTGGTGGACCGCGCGGCGGACGTGGTGGAGTCCGTGGTTCTGAAGGGCGTGGAGCCGACGCAGAACCTGTACCACGGGAGTTGAGCGGCGGGGCGGAGCCCGGCCGGTAGCCTCGGGCGACGGGAGCGAAGGCGGGTGACGGGAGCAGCATGGGCAGTCCTCCGATGATCGACGGCGGGTTCGCCCGGTGGCTGGCGTCCCGGGCCGGTCAGGCGCTGACGGCCCTGCGCGCGGAGATGGGCTTCGCCGACGCGGGCGCGCTCCGGTCGGCCGGCGACAAGGTCTCGCACGATCTGATCCGCACCGAGCTGGCGAAGTGGCGGCCGGCGGACGCGGTGCTGTCGGAGGAGGACGAGGGCTCGCGGCTGGCCTGGACGGCGGAGGTGACAGACGCGGCGCTGTCGCGCCTGACCGCGGACCGGGTCTGGATCATCGACCCGCTGGACGGCACCCGGGAGTACGCGGAGGAGGGGCGCGCGGACTGGGCGGTGCACGTGGCGCTCTGGTCGCGTAACGCGTCGCGGCCGCACGGTCTGGTGGCGGGCGCGGTGGCGCTGCCGGCCCAGCACCGGGTGCTCGGCACGGACCACCCGCCGGCGTACCCGCCGATGACAGTGGAGGCGGCCACCGGGGGCGGCGCGCGGGTCATCCGCTTGGCGGCCAGCCGTAGCCGTCCGCCGGTTTTCCTGACCGACCTGGCAGAGGACGTCGGCGCTCATCTGGTTCCGATGGGCTCGGCGGGCGCGAAGATCGCCGCCGTGGTCACGGGTGAGGTCGACGCGTACATCCACGCGGGCGGTCAGTACGAGTGGGATTCGGCCGCTCCGGTCGCTGTGGCGACGGCCACCGGTCTGCATGCTTCCCGGATCGACGGTTCTGCGCTGAAATACAACGGGGCCGACCCACGCCTACCGGATCTGCTGGTCTGCCGCAAGGATCTCGCGAGTCGGTTGCTTGCAGCGTTGCAGCGGCATTCCGGGTAACCTGAGCGTTCTTCTTCACGAGTCCGACCTGAAAGGTCTGGAATCCGATGTACGGATCCGTGCGAATCGAGTTCGTGTCATGACGTCCCCCGCCGCGTACCAGGTGTCGCACCTCGACGCGCTCGAGGCGGAGAGCATCTTCGTGATGCGCGAGGTCGTCGCCGAGATGGAACGGCCGGTGCTGCTGTTCTCCGGCGGCAAGGACTCGATCGTGATGCTCCGGTTGGCCCAGAAGGCGTTCGCGCCGGCCAACATCCCCTTCCCGGTGATGCACGTGGACACCGGGCACAACTTCCCCGAGGTGCTCGACTACCGCGATCAGCGGGTGGCCGAGCTGGGCCTGCAGCTCATCGTGGCGAGCGTGCCGGAGGCGCTGAACAAGGGCCTGGTCCGCGAGTCGGCCGACGGCATGCGCAACCGGATCCAGACGCCGGTGCTGCTGGAGGCGGTGGAGAAGCACCGCTTCGACGCGCTGTTCGGCGGCGCCCGGCGCGACGAGGAGAAGGCGCGGGCCAAGGAGCGGGTGTTCAGCTTCCGCGACGAGTTCGGCCAGTGGGATCCGAAGAACCAGCGTCCGGAGCTGTGGGCGCTCTACAACGGCCGGCACCACCCGGGCGAGTCGATCCGGGTGTTCCCGCTGTCGAACTGGACCGAGCTGGACGTCTGGCACTACATCGAGCGGGAGCGGATCCCGCTGCCGTCGATCTACTACGCGCACGAGCGCGAGGTGATCGAGCGCGACGGCATGCTCTACGCGGTGAACGAGTTCTTCCGGGCCCGCGCCGGTGAGCAGCCGTTCAAGGCGCAGGTGCGGTACCGGACCGTGGGTGACGCCTCCTGCACCGCGGCGGTCCGCTCGGACGCCGACACGGTGGAGAAGGTGATCGAGGAGGTGGCCGCCACGCGGATCACCGAGCGCGGCGCGACCCGCGGCGACGACCGGGTCAGCGAGGCCGCCATGGAGGACCGCAAGCGAGAGGGCTACTTCTGATGAGCGTCGAGACCCTGGCCCCGGCCGAGAGTGAGACCGCGCGGCCGATGGACCTGCTGCGGTTCGCCACCGCGGGCAGCGTCGACGACGGCAAGTCGACGCTGATCGGCCGTCTGCTCTACGACACCAAGTCGCTGTTCAGTGACCAGCTCGCCGCCGTCGAGGCGGTCAGCGCGGCCCGGGGCGACGAGTACACGAACCTGGCGCTGCTCACCGACGGCCTGCGCGCCGAGCGGGAGCAGGGCATCACCATCGACGTGGCGTACCGCTACTTCGCCACGCCGCGGCGGAAGTTCATCATCGCCGACACCCCGGGGCACATCCAGTACACCCGGAACATGGTCACCGGCGCCTCCACCGCCGACCTGGCGCTGATCCTGGTGGACGCGCGTAAGGGCCTGGTGGAGCAGTCCCGCCGGCACGCGTTCCTCTGCTCGCTGCTGCGGGTGCCGCACCTGGTCCTGTGCGTGAACAAGATGGACCTGGTGGACTGGTCGCAGGAGGTCTACGAGCGGATCGCGGACGAGTTCACCGCGTTCGCCGCG
This sequence comes from Micromonospora sp. CNZ296, assembly GCF_007827635.1. Classification (NCBI taxonomy): domain Bacteria; kingdom Bacillati; phylum Actinomycetota; class Actinomycetes; order Micromonosporales; family Micromonosporaceae; genus Micromonospora; species Micromonospora sp. CNZ296. The sequence continues at coordinate 131,505 of NZ_VISW01000011.1, read as the reverse complement.
AAGCTCGACGTGCCGGACCTGACTGTGGTGCCGGTGTCCGCGCTGCAGGGCGACAACATCGTCACCCGCTCGGAGAACATGCCCTGGTACGAGGGCCCGTCGCTGCTGCACCACCTGGAGCGGGTGCACATCGCGTCGGACCGCAACCTGGTCGACGTGCGGTTCCCGGTGCAGTACGTGATCCGGCCGCAGTCCACCACCGTCACCGACTACCGGGGTTACGCCGGTCAGGTGGCCTCCGGCGTGCTCAAGCCGGGCGACGAGGTGATGGTGCTGCCGTCGGGCTTCACCAGCCGGATCGCCGCGGTGGAGACCGCGGACGGCCCGGTGGACGAGGCGTTCCCGCCGATGTCGGTGACGGTCCGGCTGACCGACGAGCTGGACATCTCCCGCGGCGACATGATCTGCCGGCCGAACAACGCCCCGATGGCCGTGCAGGACATCGAGGCGATGATCTGCTGGATGGACGAGACGCGGCCGTTGCAGGTCGGCGGCAAGTACGCGATCAAGCACACGACCCGTTCGGCGCGGGCGATCGTGCGCGGGCTGCACTACCGGCTGGACATCAACTCGCTGCACCGCGACGAGACGGCCGGTGAGCTGAAGCTCAACGAGATCGGCCGGGTCCGGCTGCGCACCACGGTTCCGCTGCTGGCCGACGAGTACCGCCGTAACCGCACCACCGGCGGCTTCGTGATCATCGACGAGTCGACGAACCGTACGGTCGGCGCCGGCATGATCGTCGAGGCCGGCTGACCCTGGTTTGTAAGGAAGGGCCCCTTGTTAACAGTGCGCTGTTAACAAGGGGCCCTTCCTCTACCGCAGGCGTTAATAAGGGGCCCTTCCTTACAGGCGGGTGACGCCACCGGCGGGCAGGACGGTGAGCGTGCCGGGGGCGGTGAAGCCGCGCTCGGCGTACGCCTCGGTCACGGCGGCCGCCACCGCGTCGGCGGCGTCGGCGTCGGCGTCGACCAGGGCGAGCACGCAGCCGCCGAAGCCGCCGCCGGTCATCCGCGCGCCGTACGCGCCGGCGGCCAGCGCCGCCTCGACCGCGGTGTCGATCTCCGGCACGGTGATCTCGAAGTCGTCGCGCATGGAGGCGTGCGAGGCGGTCAGCAGCGGACCGGTGTCGCGGACCCGGCCGGCGCGCAGCAGCGCGACGGTGTCGAGCACCCGCTGGTTCTCGGTCACCACGTGCCGGACCCGGCGGCGGGTCTCGTCGTCGTCGAGGCGCGCCAGCGCGGCGTCGAGGTCGGTCACGTCGACGTCGCGCAGCGCTGTCACCCCGAGCGTCGCGGCGGCCTGCTCGCAGCTCTTGCGCCGAGCGGCGTACTCGCCGTCCGCGTGCCGGTGCGGCGCCCGGCTGTCGATCACCAGCACGGCCAGCCCGGCGCCGTCCAGGTCGAACGGGATCTGCTCGACCTCCTCGGTGCGGCAGTCGAGGAACAGCGCGTGCCCGGCCCGGCCGCGGATCACCGCGGACTGGTCCATGATCCCGGTGGGCGCGCCGACGTAGTCGTTCTCGGCCCGCTGGGCGAGCCGCGGCCACCGGCCGGCGGGCAGGTCGAGCCCGCCGAGGTCGACCAGGGCGGCCAGCACCGCCGACTCGATCGCCGCCGACGAGGAGAGCCCGGAGCCGACCGGCACGTCGGAGGCGACGGCGAGCCGCGCGCCCGGGACGTCGTGGCCGTCGGCGCGCAGCGCCCACACCACCCCGGCCACGTAGGCGGCCCAGCCGTCGACCCGGCCGGGCTCGTCGGCCTCCGCCGCGCCGAACTCGACCGGTTCGTCGTCCAGCTCCGACCAGACGGTCCAGCGGCCGTCGGGGGCGGGCGCGGCGGCGACCACGGTACGCAGCGGCAGCGCGAAGGGCAGCACGAAGCCGTCGTTGTAGTCGGTGTGCTCGCCGATCAGGTTGACCCGGCCGGGAGCTGCCCAGCGGCCCGCCGGCTCGGTGCCGTACCGCTGCCGGAAGCCGGCGGTGGCGCGGTCGGCGACGGTCATGAGGGCTGTCCCGCGACGTGTGCCCGGTAGAACGCCCAGGCGTCGCCGACCATGTCGTGCAGGGTGGGCTTGGCCGGCGTCCAGCCCAGCTCGTCGCGGGCCAGCGCGGAGGATGCGACCAGCTCGGCCGGGTCGCCCTCGCGGCGGGGGGCCACCTCGACCGGCACCGGGTGCCCGGTGACCTCGCGGACCACGTCGACCACCTGCCGGTTGGTGAAGCCGTTGCCGTTGCCGAGGTTGTAGATGCGGTGCCGGCCCGGGGTGGCCGCGTCCAGCGCGAGCAGGTGGGCGCGGGCCAGGTCTTCGACGTGGATGTAGTCGCGGACGCAGGTGCCGTCGACTGTGGGGTAGTCGTCGCCGAAGAGCTGGAGCTTCTCCCGCCGTCCGGCGGCCACGTCGAGCGCGATCGGGATGAGGTGCGTCTCCGGGTCGTGCCGCTCGCCGATGGCCAGCCCGTCGCGCAGGTACGCCCCGGCGACGTTGAAGTAGCGCAGCGAGACGGCGGCCAGGTCGTGCGCGATCGCCTCGGAGGTGAGCGCCATGTCGACGGCCAGCTTGGTGGCGCCGTAGGTGCTGGTGGGCGCCTTGACGGCGGTCTCCGGGATGGGCAGCTCGGTGGGGTTGCCGTAGACGGCGGCGGTGGAGGAGAAGACCATCCGGGGCACCCGGGCGGCACGGACCGCGTCGATGAGCGCGATCGAGCCGACCGTGTTGGTGTGCCAGTACAGCTCGGGGCGGATCATCGACTCGCCGGCGGCGATCAGGGCGGCGAAGTGCAGCACGCCGTCGAACCCGGCGTCGGGGGTGAGCACCCGGGCGGCCTCGTGCACCGGCAGCTCGACGTGGGTGGCGTCGGGGGCGAGGGCCTCCCGGTGACCGGTGCGCAGGTCGTCCAGCACGGTCACCTGGTGGCCGTGGTCGAGCAGCATCCGGGTCACCACGCTGCCGATGTAGCCGGCGCCGCCGGTGACGAGCAGTTTCACGTCGGTCCTCCTGCCTGGGCCGCGTCCCGCGGCGGCCGTCCCGCGATCACCCTACGGCCGAGGGCTGTGTCGCGGCTGTCGAGTTGAGTCCGCCTCCATTCCATCATAATCCTTCATGATTGAACAGATCCGAACATCGGGCCGAGCGTAGGGTAGCCGCTGTCTACCATCCTTCTCATGCGGGAGGGTGGTGGTCCCGGGCCCCGGCGGCGACCGTCGGGGCGGCCCCGACGCGAACCCGGCCCGCTGGCCCGCACCGTGGCCCGTCTCGTGGTGCGCGGCGCCGACGGCGCCACCCGCCTGGTGACCGCCCTGCTCGGGGCCAGCCCCACCGCCGGGCGGGAACGGATCAGCGAGGCCGAACTACGGGACCTGGTCGCGGCGAACACGCTGCTCGACCCGGACGAGCGGCGGATCATCGACGAGGTGCTGGTGGCCGGCGCCCGGCTCGTCCGCGAGGTGATGGTGCCCCGCACCGAGGTGGTCTTCCTCAGCGCGGCGCTCCCGCTGACACAGGCCCAGCGGCTGGTCCGGGCCGACCCGCACACCCGCTACCCGGTGGTCGACGGCACCCACGACGACGTGGTCGGCCTGGTGCACCTGCGGGACGTGCTGCTGCGCCCGGACGCGGACCGGCTGCTCCTGGTCGGCGACCTGATCCGGGAGGTGAAGCGCCTGCCGGACAGCAAACGCGTGCTGGCGGCGCTCACCGAGATGCGCCGGGAGGGCCACCACCTGGCCGTCGTCGTCGACGAGTACGGCGGCACCGCCGGCATCGTCACCTGCGAGGACCTGGTCGAGGAACTGGTCGGGGAGATCCGCGACGACGAGCACGGCCCGCTCGAACCGGAACCCGCCGGCCTGCCCGCGGTCGTCGACGGCCGGCTCAACCTGACCGACTTCGCCGAGCGCACCGGGGTGCCGCTGCCCGCCGGGCCGTACGAGACGGTGGGCGGGTACGTGATGGCCGCCCTGGGCCGGCTGCCCGTGGCGGGCGACGAGGTGCCGGTGGCTGTCGACCCGGCCACCGGATCGGTCCCCGCCGATCCGGCGGGCTGGCTGCTGCGGGTGCTTACGCTCGACGGCCGGCGGGTGTCCCGCCTGGCGGTCTCCGCCGCGCGGCTGCCCGAGCCCCGGCGTGAGGTGAACGGTCCGCTTCCGCCCGTACCCGCCCGATCCACCGGCCCGTCATGACGGACGCCGGGGCTTGCTGACAGAATTGCCGCCATGTCCGACGTACCCGCCCGCCCGCGCGTCTTCTCCGGCATCCAGCCGACGGCCGACTCGTTCCACCTCGGCAACTACCTGGGCGCGCTGCGGCACTGGGTGGCGTTGCAGGACAGCCACGACGCCTACTACTGCGTCGTCGATCTGCACGCGATCACCGCGGGGCACGACCCGAAGGTGCTCAAGCGCCGCAGCCGGCTCGCCGCCGCGCAGCTGTTCGCGCTCGGCCTGGACCCGGAGCGCAGCACGCTGTTCGTGCAGTCGCAGGTGCCCGAGCACTCGCAGCTGGCCTGGGTGCTCGGCTGCATCACCGGCTTCGGCGAGGCCGGCCGGATGACCCAGTTCAAGGACAAGTCGCAGAAGCAGGGCAGCGAGCGGGCCAGCGTCGGCCTGTTCACGTACCCGATCCTCCAGGCCGCGGACATCCTGCTCTACCAGGCGAACGCGGTGCCGGTCGGCGAGGACCAGCGGCAGCACCTGGAGCTCTCCCGCGACCTGGCGCAGCGGTTCAACTCGCTGTTCGGACGCACCTTCACAGTGCCCTCCCCGCACATCGTGAAGGACACCGCGAAGATCACCGACCTCCAGGACCCGACGGCCAAGATGTCGAAGTCGTCGTCCTCGCCGGCCGGCATCATCGACCTGCTGGAGGACCCGGCCCGGTCGGCCAAGAAGATCCGCTCGGCGGTCACCGACACCGGCCGCGAGATCGTCTTCGACGCCGAGGGCAAGCCGGGCATCACCAACCTGCTGACGATCTACTCCGCGCTGTCCGGCCGGTCCGTCGACGACCTGGTCGCCGCGTACGACGGCAAGGGCTACGGCGACCTGAAGAAGGACCTCGCCGAGGTGGTGCGGGAGTTCGTCACGCCGATCCAGGAACGCACGAACGCCTACCTGAACGACCCGGCCCAGCTCGACAAGCTGCTGGCGCGGGGCGCGGAGAAGGCCCGGTCGGTGGCCGCCGGGACGCTGCGGGACGCGTACGAGCGGGTCGGCTTCTTCCCGCCGGTGCGGTTCGAGTAACGGCCCGGACGGGCGGGAACGGGTGACGCAGCCGGTGGCCGGAGGGGTGGCGCGCGACGTGGCGGGCAGTGACACGGCGCCGGGCGGCGCGGACACGATCCAGATCGGGATCGCGGTCGACGTCCCCGAGCCCTGGGGCGGGCTGCTCACCCGCCGCCGGGTCGAGGCCGGCGACCCGCTCGCCGTCCCCGCGCACGTCACCCTCCTCGGGCCCACCGAGATCCCGGTACGCGCGCTGCCCGCCGTCGAGGAGCACCTGGACCGGGTCGCCGCCGCGCACCTGCCGTTCACGCTGCACCTGCGCGGCACCGGCACGTTCCGCCCGGTCACCCAGGTGGTGTTCGTGGCGGTGGCGGCCGGGATCAGCGAGTGCGAACTGCTGGCCGCCGCGATCAACTCGGCCCCCGAGCTGCGGCGCGAGCTGCGCTTCCCGTACCACCCGCACGTCACTGTGGCGCAGGACGTGCCGCCCGAGGTGCTCGACAGGGCGTACGAGGACCTGGCCGACTTCTCCGCGTTGTTCCAGGTGGACGCGTTCACGCTGTTCTCGCACAGCGGGGCGACCCGGTGGCAGCCCCGCCGCGACTTCCGGCTCGGCGGCCGGAGCTGAACATCCGACCGGCCGGGGCCCCTCCGCCACGGGCGGAGATCGGCGAGGATGACGGGGTGAACGTCTTCGGCCGGATCGAGGCGGCGGTGGGGCGCCGCATCGACGCGGCCCGGGGCCGCTCGTCGGTCTTCGACCACGTCTGGCGGGCCGGGACGCTCTACGCCGACCTGCTCGCCGGGCGGCTCGCCGCCGCCATCGCGTACTACGGCTTCTTCGCCGTGTTCGCGCTCGCGCTCGTCGCGTACTGGATCTTCGGCGCGGTGCTGCGCGACAACGAGGAGGTCAGCCGCGGCGCGGCCCACTTCCTGGAGGAGAACCTGCCCTTCCTCGACCCGGTGCAGATCGCCGAGAGCAGCAGCACCGTCGGCGTGGTCGGCCTGGTCATCCTGGTCTTCACCGGCATCGGCTGGGTGGAGGCGATCCGCTCCTCGCAGCGGCTGATGTACGGCTTCAACCAGCAGCCCGGCAACCTCGTGGTGCGGCGGCTTGTCGACCTGGGCGTGCTGGTGGCGGTCTTCGTGCTGCTGTTCGTCTCGGTCGCCGCCGTGGACGCGTTGGAGTCGCTGCTGCGCTTCCTGCTGCGCAGCACCGGCTCGGTGGGCCTGACCACGATCAGCGCGCTGCTGAGCGTGCTCGTCAACGCCGTGCTCGCCGCCGCGCTGCTGCTCGCAGTGCCGCGGCTGCGGATGAGCCGGCGCCGGCTGCGCCCGGCGATCCTGACCATCGCCGTCGGTATCACCCTGCTGAACACCGTGGGGCGTTACTACGTGGTACGCACCGAGCGGAACCCCGCGTACACAGTGGTCGCCACCGCCGTGGGCCTGCTGCTCTACCTCTACCTGCTCAACCAGCTGGTGCTCTTCGGCGCCGCGCTCGCCGCCACCAGCCGGTACGGCCGGGTGGTGGACCTGGCCGAGGGCGGTGCCCGGGAGGTGGACGTGGAGGCGGACGTGCTCGACGAGGAGACGGAACCGGGGACACCGGGGGGAGCGGGATGAGCGCGCGGATCCGGATCGACGCCGAGTCGGCGGTGCCGCCGTACGAGCAGGTGCGGGCGCAGTTCGCCGCGCGCATCGGCGACGGGCGGCTGCCGGTGGGCACCCGGCTCCCGGCCGTGCGGCAGCTCGCCGCCGACCTGGGGCTGGCGGTGAACACCGTGGCGCGGGCGTACCGGGAACTGGAGGGCGCCGGCCTGGTGGAGACGCGCGGCCGGCACGGCACGGTGGTGGCCCCCGGCCGGGACGACGCCACCGACCGGCTGCAGCGGGCCGCCGCCGAGTACGCCGCCGAGGCGCGTCGCCTGGGTGTCGCGCCGGAGCGGGCGGTCGCGCTGGTCCGTGCGGCGCTGGACGCCGGTACCCGTGGCTGAGCGTGGTCCCCGAAGCGGGGAGAGTCGGATGAATGCGTTCCCCGGGCCGATGTGCGGCGACCATGATGGGCCGGTGGGCGCACTCGTGACACTGGACCTGCCGGACGACTCCCCGATCCGGAGTCTGCCGTGGATCATCACGTTCGGCCCGCTCGGTGCCGAGGACGACTGGGAGCCGGTGGTCTGCGGCCCGTACGAGCGACCGCACGCGCTGGCGCTGGCCGAGGCGGTGGTGGCCGACGAGCAGTTGATGGCGGTGGTGGAGCCGCTGCTGCCGGCGCTCACACCGGAGGAGATCCGCGGCGAGATCGCGGCCGCGCAGATCGCCGCCGAGGACGAGGCGGCCGAGATCGACCAGGCGGACCTCTACGGCGACTTCGAGGACGTCATCGACGAGGAACTGGAACGGGCCGCCGAACGCGAGCCGGAGCCCGAGCCGGTGGAGGCGCCCGACCGGGAGGAGATCCGGGCCGGGTTCGCCCGGATCGCCGCGCTGCTCACCGCCAAGGGCGGCTGAGGACGCGCGCGCTCCCCGATGGACGCCGGCCCCCCGGGAGCGGACTCCCGAGGGGCCGGGGCCACCTCACCCCCCACCACAAGGGGTCGGCAGCCCAGCCGCCCGTCGGCGCGGGGCACAACGGACGGCCAGGTCGTTGGCGGGTTACCCGGCTCAGCGCCGTTCGAACCACGCAGCCGCGTCCACCGGCAGGACGTGTCCGTCGCCCCGCTCGGTGAGTTCGGCGCTGGCGACGAGCGGGCGGCCGTAGCCGCTCACAGTCACCTCGGCGCCGCTGATGTTCACCACGCAGGTCACCTCGGCGTCCCCGGCGGTGCGGCGGAACGCCAGGACGCCGGGCTCGGTCTCCAGCCAGGTGATGGCGTCCAGGCCGGCCAGCGCCGGGTGCTCGTGCCGGGTGCGCAGCGCGGTCCGGTACAGCTCCAGCGTCGAGCCGGGCACCCCGGTCTGGGCGGTCACCGACAGCGACCGCCAGGTCGCCGGCGCCGGCAGCCAGCTCAGCTCGCTGCCGTCCGGCCCGAAGCCGTACGGGGGCAGCTCGCCGCCCCACGGGATCGGCACGCGGCAGCCGTCCCGGCTCTCCCCGGTACGCCGGAACGCCGGGTCCTGACGCAGCTCGTCGGGAAGGTCGAGCACCTCCGGCAGGCCCAGTTCCTCGCCCTGGTAGACGTACGCGCAGCCGGGCAGCGCGAACATCAGCAGCGCGGCGGCACGGGCACGGCGCAGGCCGACCTCGCCGTCGCCGTACCGGGTGACGTGCCGCTGCCGGTCGTGGTTGGAGAGCACCCAGGTGGTCGGCGCGCCCACGATCGTGGACTCGGCCAGCGCCGTGTCGATCACCTTGCGGAACGAGTCGGCCGACCAGGTGGCGTCGAGGAAGTCGAAGCTGAACGCCTGGTGCAGCTCGTCCGGGCCGATGTAGCGGGCCAGCCGCTGCGGCGTCTCGGCCCACGCCTCGGCGACCGCCATCCGGCCGCCCGGGTAGCTGTCCAGGATCGGCCGCCAGGCGCGGTAGATGTCGTGCACCTCGTCCTGGTCGAAGTACGGCAGCCGGCCCTTGCCCAGCAGCTCGGACTGGCGCTGGCCGGTGGTCATCGAGTTGAAGCCCACGTCCGGCAGGCCCTCGGCCTTGATCATCCCGTGCGCCACGTCGATCCGGAAGCCGTCCACGCCACGGTCCAGCCAGAAGCGCAGCACGTCCTCGAACTCGGCCCGCACCTCCGGGTGGCGCCAGTTCAGGTCGGGCTGGGCCGGGTCGAACAGGTGCAGGTACCACTGGCCGTCGACCACGCGCGTCCACGCCGGACCGCCGAAGATGCTCTCCCAGTCGTTCGGCGGCAGTTCGCCCTGCTCGCCCTTGCCGTCGGCGAACAGGTAGCGCTCACGCTCCGGCGAACCCGGTCCGGCGGCCAGCGCGGCGGCGAACCACGGGTGCGCGCTGGAGGTGTGGTTCGGCACCATGTCCACGATGATCCGCAGGCCGAGCGCGTGCGCGTCGGTGATCATCTCGTCGAAGTCGGTCAGGTTGCCGAACAGCGGGTCGACGTCGCGGTAGTCGGCCACGTCGTAGCCGGCGTCGACCTGCGGCGAGGTGTAGAACGGCGTCAGCCAGAGCGCGTCCACGCCGAGGTCGCGCAGGTACGGCAGGCGCTGCCGGATGCCCTGGAGGTCACCCACACCGTCGGCGTTCGCATCAGCGAAGCTGCGGACGTACACCTGGTAGACGACCGCGGACCGCCACCAGTCGTCGTCGGCGGTGCGTGGGGTGGTGCTGGGGACGGAGGTCATCGGTGTCGATCCCGTTCTGTGGCGGCTTCTGGTGCGGCGCAGGGTGTCTGAGCAGAATGCCGCCATCGCACTGCAAGAGTCAAGCATTCCTTGCGCAAGAAATGACGGCCATCACCCGCCGCTGCTCCGGCACCCTCTCCCGAATCCCGGGACGCCGACCCACCCTCACCGCCCGCCGACTCCCGTCGATCATGAGGTTGGCGGCCTTCGTCGCCCGATTTGTCCCCGCCAACCTCATGATCGCCCCCGCTCAGGGGCGGGTGGGGTCAGGCGGGGATGGGGAGGGACGGGGTGGGGGTGGCGGAGCGCTGGCGCTTCGGGGGGTCGGCGGGGCGGGCCACCGCTGTGGAGCCGCGTACCACCAGCTCGGGCCGGAACAGGTACTCGGAGTTCGGGGAGGGGTGGCCGTTGATCTCGTCGACCAGGGCCCGCACCGCGGCCACGGCCATGGCGGCGACCGGCTGGCGCACGGTGGTCAGCGGCGGGTCGGTGAACGCCATCAGCGGGGAGTCGTCGTACCCGACCACGGAGATGTCGCCCGGCACCGACAGCCCGCGCTGGCGGGCGGCCCGGATCGCGCCGAGCGCCATCAGGTCCGAGCCGCAGACCAGCCCGGTCGCGCCGCGCTCGATGAGCCGGCCCGCGGCCGCCTCGCCGCCCTCCACGCCGAACAGCGACAGCTCCGTCAGCTCGGCCAGCTCGTCCTCGCTGATGTCGGTCAGGCGCCCCATCGCGGCCTTGTAGCCGGCGACCTTGCGCTGCACCGGCACGAACCGGTCCGGGCCGGTGATCAGGCCGATCCGGCGGTGCCCGAGCGCGACCAGGTGGGCGACGGCGAGTTCCGCCGACTCGCGGTCGTCGCAGGAGACGAACGGCGCGGGGATGCCGGGGGCGTACCCGTTGATCATGACGATCGGCAGCGGCCGGGCCAGCAGCGTGCGGTAGCGGTCGTGGTCCGCGGCGGTGTCGGCGTGCAGGCCGGAGACGAAGACGATGCCGGAGACCTGCCGGTCGAGCAGCATCTCCACGTACTCGTCCTCGCGGACGCCACCAGGCGTCTGCGTGCAGAGCACCGGCGTGTAGCCGGTGGGGGCGAGCGCGGACTCGATGATCTGGGCGAACGCCGGGAAGATCGGGTTGTCCAGCTCCGGCACGACCAGGCCGACCAGCCCGGCGCTGCGCTTGCGCAGCCGGGCCGGTCGTTCGTAGCCGAGCACATCGAGGGCGGTGAGGACGGCCTGCCGGGTCTCGGGGGCCACACCGGGGCGGTCGTTGAGCACCCGCGACACCGTGGCCTCGCTGACTTCAGCCTGTTGGGCGATGTCGGACAGTCGAGCGCGCATGTGCGGCACTTTAGCCCAACGGCAAAGTCTTGCGTACACTTCTGCAAGCCCTTCCATTCTCTGCAACCTCTTGCTAACGTCCCCGCAACATGCGAGAGCAGCGGCGCAGCATCTCGGCGCCGGTCAGCAAGAACTTTCAGAGGTTTCCACTGGCGGGCCGCCCTTCCCCCGGCGGGCCGCCATGACGACAGGAGTACCGATGCGCATCCGTACCGCGGGTGTGGTCGCCGTCCTCGGCCTGGCGCTCGCCGCCTCCGGCTGTGGTGACAGCGGCAGCGACGACAAGCCGGCCGCCGGCGAGTCCGCCAAGGCGACCGGCGGCAAGCTGGTCATCTGGGCCGACGACAAGCGCACGGCCGCCCTCAAGCCGTTCGCCGAGGAGTTCGGCAAGGAGAACGGCGTGACCGTCGAGGTCCAGGCCGTCTCCAAGGACCTGCAGACCAACTTCGTCACCGCCTCGCAGCAGGGCAGCGGCCCGGACGTCGTGGTCGGCGCGCACGACTGGATCGGCAACCTGGTCCAGAACGGCGCCATCGACCCGGTGCAGCTCCCGGCCGAGCAGAAGTCCGGCTTCAACGAGACCGCCATCAAGGCCGTCACGTTCAACGGCCAGCTCTACGGCGTGCCCTACGCCACCGAGAACGTCGCGCTGATCCGCAACACCGAGCTGGCCCCCGAGGCGCCGAAGACGATCGAGGACCTGGTCGCCGCCGGCAAGAAGCTCAAGGCGGAGAAGAAGGCCAGCGAGATCCTGTGCCTGCAGTCCGGCCAGAACGGCGACGCCTACCACATCTACCCGCTCTACACCTCGGGCGGCGGCTACCTGTTCGGCACCGCGGCGAACGGCGACTACGACCCGAAGGACCTGGGCGTGGGCAAGCCGGAGTCGATCGCTGCCTTCCAGAAGATCGCCAAGCTGGGTGAGAAGGGCGAGGGTGCGCTGAAGCGCTCCATCACCGGCGAGAACTCCATCGCCACCTTCACCGGCAAGAAGTGCGCGTTCCTGGTCTCCGGCCCGTGGGCCGTGGCCGACGCCAAGAAGGCCAACATCTCCTACGACATCTCCCCGGTCCCCGGCTTCGCCGGTGGCAAGGAGGCCCAGCCGTTCGTGGGCGTCCAGGCGTTCTACGTGGCCGCCAAGGGCAAGAACAAGGCCCTGGCCCAGGAGTTCGTCACCAACTACGTGACCAAGCCCGAGCTGGCCGTCGCGCTGTACAAGGCCGAGCCGCGCCCGCCGGCGCTGACCGCCGCCTTCGACCAGGTCAAGGGCGAGGACCCGGACCTGGCCAAGTTCTCCGAGGCCGGCAAGAACGGCCAGGTGCTCCCGGCGATCCCGGCCATGGCCGCGATCTGGGACCCGTTCGGCAAGGCGGAGGCCGCCATCATCGGCGGCGCCGACCCGGCCAAGACGATCACGGCCGCCGGCAAGACCATCCAGGGTCAGATCAAGTAATGAGCGCGCCGCTGTCCGGCCCGGGGTCTGCACCGCAGGCCCCGGGCCGGGAGCCCGTACGCCGTGGGCTCCCGCGCACGTCCCGTACCGCGCGGCAACACGCGCCGATCACCGCGACCGGCCTCGTCGTCAAGGTGGTCCTGCTCGGCCTGGTGGCCGGGATCGCGATCTGGGCGGCCTTCCCGCTCATCGAGGCCGAGCACTGGCTCGCGCTGGGCGTCCTGGCGGTCACCACCGCCAGCCTGTTCTACCTCTATCTGAGCCGCCGGCACATCCCGGCCAAGTACCTGGTCCCCGGCACGCTCTTCCTGATCGCGTTCCAGGTCTTCCCGGTGCTCTACACCGCGAGCACCGCGTTCACGAACTTCGGCGACGGCCACCGCGGCAGCAAGGACGACGCGATCGTCGCCGTGCAGACCGCCTCGGTGAAGCAGGTGCCCGGCTCGACCGAGTACAACCTCACCATCGCCACCAAGGGCGACCCGGCGACCGGCGCCCTGACCTTCCTGCTCAGCGACCCGAAGACCAAGGACGTCTTCGCCGGCGACGCGGACGGGCTGCGCAAGCTCGACGCCGCCGACGTCGAGGTGAGCAGCCTCAGCGGCAAGATCACCGCGGCGGACGGCTACACCCTGCTGAACATCGGGCAGGCCAGCAACCGCAGCGACGCCGTCACCGCGCTCATCGTGCCCACCGACGAGGGCGCCATCCGCTCCAACGGCCTGACCCGGGCGTACGAGGGCAAGGCCATCCGGGCGTACGACGCCGGATGCGACTGCGTCAAGGACAGCGAGACCGGCAGGACGTGGACCGCCGACGAGAAGTCCGGCTCCTTCGTCGCCGCCGACGGCGAGCGCCTCGCCCAGGGCTGGAAGGTCGACGTCGGGCTGAAGAACTTCAGCACCGTGCTCACCAACCCGAACATCTCCGGCCCGTTCTTCGGCACGCTCGCCTGGAACTTCGCGTTCGCGATCGGCTCCACCGGGCTGACGTTCCTGCTCGGCATGGCCATCGCGCTCGCGCTGCACTCACCCCGGATGCGCGGCACCAACCTGTACCGGATGGTGCTGATCCTGCCGTACGCCATGCCGTCGTTCGCCATGCTGCTGATCTGGCGGGACATGTTCAACACCGACTTCGGCCTGCTCAACAACCTGTTCGGGCTGGACGTCGACTGGTTCGGCGGCAACTGGTCGGCCCGGATCGCGGTGCTGCTGGTGCAGCTCTGGCTCGGCTACCCGTACATGTTCCTGGTCGCCACCGGCGCCTTGCAGGCCATTCCGCGGGAGCTGACCGAGGCGACCTCGGTCGACGGCGCGTCGCCCTGGCAGTCGTTCCGGGCGGTCACCCTGCCGCTGCTGCTGGTGGCGCTGTCGCCGCTGCTGATCGCGTCGTTCGCGTACAACTTCAACAACGTCAACGCGATCCTGTTCACCACCGAGGGCGGCCCGTTCGCGCCGGACAACCCGACCAACGGCGCCACCGACCTGCTGATCACCTACACGTACCGGCTCGCGTTCGGCGCACAGGGCGCCGAGTTCGGCCTGGCCGCCACCGTCTCGATCTTCATCTTCGCGATCGTGGCGACGGTGTCGGCGATCAGCTTCCGGCGGACCCGCAAGCAGGAGGAGGTGTACTCGTGACCACCATCGCGGAGACGCCCACGACCACCCGCCGGCCGGCCCGCCGCTCGCGCGGCCGCTGGTTCGCACAGGTGGGCTGGCGGCACCTGGTCGGAGTGCTGGCGGTGGCGTTCAGCCTCTTCCCGATCCTGTTCGTGATCTCGGCGGCGTTCAACCCGCTCGGCACGCTCTCCTCCACCGAGCTGCTGCCGACCGGGGCGTCGCTGGAGAACTTCACGAACCTGTTCGACAAGACCGCGTTCGGCCACTGGTTCCTCAACTCGCTGCTGCTCGCGGGCGTGGCCAGCTTCGCGTCGATCTTCCTGTCGTCGCTAGCGGCGTACGCGTTCTCCCGGATGCGTTTCGCCGGACGCCGGGTCGGCCTGCTCGCGCTGCTGCTGATCCAGATGTTCCCGCAGTTCCTGGCGATCGTGGCGATCTTCCTGATCTTCACCACGCTCACCGACCTCTACCCGGTGATCGGGTTCAACACCCCGTGGGGCCTGTTCCTGCTCTACATGGGTGGGGCGCTCGGCGCGAACACCTGGCTGATGAAGGGCTTTTTCGACACGCTGCCGAAGGAGCTGGACGAGTCGGCGACCATGGACGGCGCGTCGCACGTGCAGGTCTTCTTCCGGATCATGCTGCCGCTGGTGGCGCCGATCCTGGCGGTGACCGGCCTGCTCGCGTTCATCGGGTCGATCAACGAGTTCATCATCGCCAACGTGTTCCTCACCGAACCCGAGTCGAAGACCCTCGCGGTCGGCATGTTCGGCCTGGTCGCGGGCGAGCGCAACAACAACTTCGGGATGTTCGCGGCGGGCACGCTGCTCACCGCGATCCCGACGGTGCTGGTGTTCCAACTGCTCCAGCGCTACATCGTCTCCGGACTCACCTCCGGAGCGGTCAAGGGCTGAGCCTCCTCGGCTCACGCTGCGGCAAGGGCGTCGTGTCGGCGTACACCGGAGCGGTTCTCGGGCGGACCGCCGCGGTCGGGTGAACCGACCGCGGCGGGTGCCCGCCCCCTCTCCCTGTCGGTACGACGCGAAAGGCAGCACCATGTCCCTTCAGCCGCACCACGACGGCTCCGCAACATACGTCCCGGAGCAGGAGCCCGCGCTCGGGCAGACCGTGCCGGTCTTCGTCCGGGTGCCGGCCGGAACCGGCGTCTCCCAGGTGCACGTGCGCACCACCGGCGACGGCGAGCCGCGCTTCGCCGAGGCGCGGATCGACCGCACCGAGAACGGCGACGTGTGGTGGCGGGCCGACGTCGAGGTCCGCAACCCGGTCAGCAACTACCGCTTCCTGCTCGACGGCGAACGCGGCACCCGCTGGCTCAACGCGGCCGGGCTGGCCGGCCACGACGTGCCGGACAACGGCGACTTCAAGCTGGTCAGCTACGCCCCGCCGCCGGCCTGGGCCCGGGACGCGGTGATCTACCAGATCTTCCCGGACCGGTTCGCCCGCTCGGCCGCCGCCGACGGCCGGACCGCGCCGGACTGGGCGATTCCGTGCGACTGGGACACCCCGGTCGTCGGCCGCGGCCCGGAGACGCCCCGCCAGTTCTACGGCGGCGACCTCGACGGCGTCACCGAGCACCTGGACCACCTGGACCGGCTCGGCGTCAACACCGTCTACCTCACGCCGGTCTTTCCGGCGCGGTCCAACCACAGGTACGACGCGTCGAGCTTCGACACCGTCGACCCGCTGCTCGGCGGCGACGCGGCGCTGGCCCGGCTCGCCGACGCGGTGCATGCCCGGGGCTGGCGGCTGCTCGGCGACATCACCAGCAACCACACCGGCGACGCCCACCACTGGTTCACCGCCGCCGTCTCCGACGTCAACGCGCCCGAACGGGAGCTGTACTACTTCGACCTGCCCGGCTCGGACTACGAGTCGTGGAACGGGGTGAAGTCGCTGCCGAAGCTGAACTGGGGCAGCGCCGAACTGCGCCGCCGGTTCGCCACCGCCGAGGACTCGCTGCTGCGCCGCTGGCTGCGCCCGCCGTACGGGCTGGACGGCTGGCGGGTGGACGTGGCGAACATGACCGGGCGGCGCGGTGCGGACGCGTACACCCACGAGGTGGCGCGGCTGCTGCGCGAGGTGGTCGCCGACACCCGGCCGGACGGGCTGCTGCTCGCCGAGCACGGCCACGACCACACCGGTGACCTGGACCGCGACGGCTGGCACGGGACGATGAACTACGTCGGCTTCACCGACCCGGTCTGGTCCTGGCTGCGCCACGGCGACGAGCCGGTGCCGAACTTCCTCGGCACCCCGGGCGGGGTACGGCGGCGCGACGCGGGCGCGGTGCTCGCCACCATGAACACCTACCGGTCGCTGGTGTCCTGGCGGTCGTACACGCACTCGTGGCAGCTGCTCGGCTCGCACGACTCGGCCCGGATCCGCACCGTGGTCGGCGACGCGGCCCGGCAGGAGGTGGCGGCCGGACTGCTCGCCACCATGCCCGGCACGCCTGTGGTCTTCGCCGGGGACGAGCTGGGCCTGACCGGTACGAACGGGGAGGGCTCGCGTACCCCGATGCCGTGGCACCGGCGCCAGAGCTGGGACCGGCGCACGTTCGACGCGTACCGGTCGTTGCTGACGCTGCGCCGCGACGAGCCGGCGCTGCGGCACGGCGGCCTGCGGTGGGTGCACGCGGACGCGGACACGCTGGTCTTCCTGCGCGAGGCGCCCTCGTCGACGGTGCTGGTGCTGGCCCGCCGCGCCCCCGGCACCCCGGTCCGCCTGACCGGCGTGGGAGCCGGAGACAACGTCTACGGCGACGCCCCCGCCCTCCACCCCGACGCCGACGGCACGGTGACCCTCCCCGCGGACGGCCCCACGTTCCAGGTCTGGCGCCTGCGCTAGCCCTCGCCCCACCCACCCACCACTCTCCCGCCCCCGCGATCTTGCGGTTCCGGCCCGTGGCGCGCGGCATTCGTCCCGGATGCCGGGCGGTAACTGCAAGATCGCGGGGGAGGGGGGCGGGAGGGCGGGTCACGGTATGACGGCAGGTCGGCGGGGTGACTACTACGAAGCGTCGTTGATGAGGGAGGATGGGCCGCGTGGAAGCTCTTCGACTGATTCTTCTCTACGTCCATCTGATCGGCTTCGCGCTGCTGCTCGGTGGTGCGATCGCCCAGTACGTCACCGGCCGGCTGCGGATCAACGCCGCCATGCTCTGGGGCGCGATCATCCAGATCCTCACCGGCATCGGGCTGTCCGCTCCGCTGCGGGACGGGGACGAGCCGGCCCCGGCGAAACTTGTTACCAAGTTGGTGCTCGCGCTGCTCATCTTCGTCATGGTCTTCTTCTCCCGTAAGCGGGAGACCGTCAACCGTGGCCACTTCCTCGCGATCGTCGGGTTGACGCTGGTCAACGCTGCCGTCGCGGTGTTCTGGCGTTAGTTCGCCAGGAGTCGGGGAAGCTCGGGAAAACGGACGTTCGCGACACCACCGCGCGCGCCTACCGGCATGAGAAGTGACGTGCCCCACCCAAGGGTTACACCGGGGTAACAGACGCTCAACAGTCGTGCACGATTGTCGGCCGGTGGGTGGGCGCGGGCGTACGCTCCCGTCCGTAACGTGGGACGCCGGCGGCACACCGCAGGCCGGCGAAGGGCTGTGCACCGCGCACGACGCGGTGTGCAAGGGGAAGGAGACGTCTTGCGCTCTGTGCGTGGGATGCGGATCGCCTCCGCCATCGTGGCGGGTGGACTCGTGCTGGGCGCTGCCGCGTGTGGTGAGGCTCCGGACGACGACAAGAACGCCGGCGGCGACGGTGGCAAGAAGTTCAGCGCCTGCATGGTGACCGACGTCGGCGGCATCGACGACAAGTCCTTCAACGCCTCGGCCTGGAAGGGCCTCCAGGAGGCGCAGAAGGAGAACGACAAGATCGAGATCAAGAACGTCCAGTCGAAGGCCGAGGCGGACTACGAGGTCAACCTGACCGGGTTCGTCAACCAGAAGTGCGACTTCATCCTGGCCGTCGGTGGCCTGATGTCGGACGCCACCAAGGCGGCGGCTGAGAAGAACCCGAACCAGCAGTTCGGCATCGTCGACGCCAACCCGGGTGTGTCGAACGTCTACCCGATGCAGTTCGACACCGCGCAGGCCGCGTTCCAGGCCGGTTACCTGGCCGCCGGGATGAGCAAGTCCGGCAAGGTCGGCACCTACGGTGGCCTGCCGATCCCGCCGGTCACCATCTTCATGGACGGCTTCGCC
The DNA here is from genome assembly GCF_007827635.1 of Micromonospora sp. CNZ296. Classification (NCBI taxonomy): domain Bacteria; kingdom Bacillati; phylum Actinomycetota; class Actinomycetes; order Micromonosporales; family Micromonosporaceae; genus Micromonospora; species Micromonospora sp. CNZ296. The sequence goes on along the minus strand of NZ_VISW01000011.1, from coordinate 113,337 downwards.
GACGGCGTGGCGTACTACAACAAGGCCAAGAGCAAGAACGTCCAGGTTCTGGGCTGGGACAAGGCCGCCCAGAAGGGCTCCTTCGCGAACTCGTTCGAGAAGCAGGACGAGGGCAAGAAGGTCTCCGACGCGCTGGTCGCTCAGGGCGCCGACGTCGTGATGCCGGTCGCCGGTGGCGCCGGTCTCGGCACCACCTCCGCGGCCAAGGCCGCGGGCGGCAAGTACTCGGTCGTCTGGGTGGACATCGACGGCTGCGAGAGCACCCCGGACTGCGGGGTGATCCTGACCACCGTCGTCAAGAACATCCCCGAGGCCGTCAAGGAGGCCGTGGTGAAGGCCGCCGGTGGCGAGAAGCTCCAGTCCACCCCGGGCTTCGTCGGCACGCTGGCCAACACCGGCGTCTCGATCGCCCCGTACCACGACTTCGAGAGCAAGGTCCCCGCGGACCTGAAGGCCGAGGTCGACAAGATCAAGGCGGACATCGCCGCCGGCACCATCACCGTCACCTCGAAGGCCCAGCCGACCAAGTGACGGTCTCGCCGGCCGCCGCGGTGCGATCATCGGCAGCGGGGGCCGGCGGGCACCAGGTTTGACGATCCGGCCGTCCCGGCGCAACGGGGAAGGTACCCCGGCGCCGGGGCGGCCGATCACCTTGAATCCCCCGAACATCCCCACCCGGCGTGGTGGCGGCGCGGCAGGTCGCTACGCTGCACCATCGCTCGCACTCCAGGAGGTTGCGCTGAGACTCGAACTGCGCGGCATCACCAAACGGTTCGGTGATCTGGTCGCCAACGACCACATCGACCTGACGGTGGAGCCTGGAGAGATCCACGCCCTGCTCGGCGAGAACGGCGCCGGCAAGTCGACCCTGATGAACGTGCTCTACGGCCTCTACCAGCCGGACGAGGGCGAGATCCTGGTCGACGGCAAGCCGCTGAAGCTCAAGGGCCCGTCGGACGCGATCGCCGCCGGGATCGGGATGGTGCACCAGCACTTCATGCTGGTGCCGGTCTTCACCGTGGCCGAGAACGTGATGCTCGGCGCCGAGCAGGTCAGGGGGCCCTTCGCCGGCATCCTCGACCGCCGGCGTGCCCGGCGCGAGGTCGCCGAGGTCTCCGAGCGGTACAACCTGCGCGTCGACCCGGACGCGGTGATCGAGGACCTGCCGGTCGGCATCCAGCAGCGGGTGGAGATCGTCAAGGCCCTCACCCGCGACGTCGACCTGCTGATCCTCGACGAGCCCACGGCCGTGCTCACGCCGCAGGAGACCGAGGAACTGCTCACCGTCATGCGGTCGCTCAAGGCCGCCGGCAAGTCGATCGTGTTCATCACCCACAAGCTGGGCGAGGTGAAGGCGATCGCCGACCGGATCACGGTGATCCGGCGCGGGAAGACCGTCGGCACCGCCGAGCCGAGCGCCAGCCGGGACGAGCTGGCCGCGCTGATGGTGGGACGCAGCGTCCGGCTGACGGTGGACAAGAAGCCTGGCACCCCCGGCAAGCCGATCCTGGAGGTCGCCGGCCTGGTCGTGGACGACGACCGGCAGGTACGCGCGGTCGACGGCGTCGACCTCACGGTGCACGCCGGCGAGGTGCTCGGCGTGGCGGGCGTGCAGGGCAACGGCCAGACCGAGCTGATCGAGGCGATCATGGGCCTGCGCCCGGTGCTCGCCGGCACGATCAGCCTCGACGGCGAGCCGACGCACGGCTGGTCGACCAAGAAGGTGCTCCGCGCCGGCGTCGGCTACGTGCCGGAGGACCGCAGCGTGGACGGCCTGGTCAAGGAGTTCTCCGTGGCGGAGAACCTGGTGCTGGACATCTACGACCGGCCGCCGTTCGGCAAGGGCCTGTCGCTCAAGCCCGAGGCCATCGCGAAGTCGGCGCGGGAGCGGATCGAGCAGTTCGACGTCCGTACCTCCTCGGCCGACGCGGCGGTCGGCACGCTCTCCGGCGGCAACCAGCAGAAGGTGATCGTGGCCCGGGAGCTGTCCCGGCCGCTGAAGCTCTTCATCGCCGCCCAGCCCACCCGGGGCGTGGACGTCGGCTCGATCGAGTTCATCCACAGCCGGGTCATCCGCGAGCGGGACATCGGCACCGCGGTCATGGTGGTCTCCAGCGAACTGGACGAGGTGATCGGCCTGGCCGACCGGATCGCGGTCATGTACCGCGGGCGGATCATCGGCATCGTCGGCCCGGACACCCCGCGTGAGGAGATCGGCCTGCTGATGGCCGGCATCACCCCGGACGCCGCCACCCCGGACGCCGCCACCGCGACCGAGGACGGCCCTGGCAACGAGGACGAGGCATGACCAACCCGAACCCCGTCTCGGGCTCGCCGGACAAGGAACCGGCGACCGAGGCGCAGGAGTCGCTGAGCGAGGCCCGGGCGACGCCGACGCAGCCGGCCGGTGACACCGAGCAGACGGTCCCCGCCACCGCGACCGCGAAGAAGGCGGACCCGGCCGGGGAGTCCCGCCCCAGCATGGGCCGGATGTTCCTGGACAACCTCTGGGCGGCCAACACGCTCACCGTGACAGTGCTCGCGGTGCTGCTGGCGATGGTGGTCGGCGCGGTGCTGATCATCGTGTCCGACCCCGAGGTGCTCGCCACCTACAGCTACATCACCGCCCGTCCCACCGACGCGCTGAACGCCAGCTGGACTGTGGTCAGCGAGGCGTACGCGAACCTGTTCAAGGGCGCGATCTTCGACCCGGACGCGGTCGGCTTCACCGCCGCCATGAGCCCGATCTCGGAGACGCTCACCTACGCCGCGCCGCTCGTCTTCACTGGCCTGTCGGTGGCGCTCGCCTTCCGCGGCGGCCTGTTCAACATCGGCGCCCAGGGCCAGGCGACCATCGCCGTCATCCTGGCCGCCGTGGCCGGCTTCGCGCTGCCGCTGCCGCCCGTCGTGCACCTGCTGGTGGCGCTGATCGCCGGCGCGCTCGGCGGCGCGCTCTGGGGCTTCATCCCCGGCATCCTCAAGGCACGGGCCGGCGCGCACGAGGTGATCAACACGATCATGCTCAACTACGTGGCGGTCTACTTCCTGTCCTGGATCATCGTCCAGAACGGGGTGCAGAACCCGAACCGGGCGGACGCGATCAGCAAGCCGGTCGACTCCACCGCGCAGCTGCCCCGGCTGCTCGGCGAAGACCTGCGGGTGCACGCCGGCATCCTGCTCGCGGTGGCGGCCACCTGGTTCATCGCCTGGCTGCTCAACCGCTCCACGCTCGGCTTCGAGCTGCGGGCCGTGGGCGCGAACCCGGACGCGGCCCGGACCGCCGGCATCAGCGTCACGAAGACGTACGTGCTGGTGATGGTGTTCGCGGGCATGCTGGCCGGTCTCGGCGGCTCGACCATGGTGCTCGGCACCACCGCCACCGCGCTGACCCCGCTGGTGATCGCGCAGATCGGCTTCGACGGCATCCTGGTCGCGCTGCTCGGCCGCGTGAAGCCGTGGGGCGTGCTGCTGGCCGCGCTGCTGTTCGGCGCGCTCCAGGCCGGCGGCAACCGGATGCAGTCGTACTCCGGCATCTCGCTGGAACTGGTCACCGTGCTCCAGGCGCTCATCGTCATCTTCATCGCCGCGCCTGCCCTGGTGAAGACGATCTTCCAGCTCCGGGCGGCCCGCGCCGCCCGGTTGCAGACGAGCCTCGCGAAGGGCTGGTGAGCATGTCCACCACCGCTGTCCCCGAGGTCGCCGTTACCGCGGTCGACGAGGGTTTCTGGACCCGCAACCGGAAGATCGGCGCGGTCCTGCTGGCGCTCGGTGTGCTCGCGGCGGTGCTGTTCGGCGCGCTCGCGACCGACCAGCACGCGCGGTTCACGCTCAGCGAGACCGAGGGCGGGGCCGCCCTGGAGATCAACGGTACGGTCGGCGCGATCCTGTTCGGGCTGATCACCGCCGCGGCCGGAGGCGCGCTGCTGGCCGGTGTGCCGAAGCGCTGGTTCACGTTGCTGCTCGGCGCCGGGCTGGTCGCCTTCGTGCTGAGCTTCCTGTGCTGGCAGGTCTCGGCCGCGCCCGAGGGCCGCAACTTCATGCCGCTGGTGAACGTCGTCCGCGGCACGTTCATCCTGGCCCTGCCGCTGATCTTCGGCGCGCTCGCCGGTGTGCTCTGCGAGCGTTCCGGCGTGGTGAACGTGGCGATCGAGGGCCAGCTCCTGATGGGCGCCTTCTCCGGTGCGCTGTTCGGCAGCATGTCCGGCAGCGTCTGGGTGGGCCTGGTGGCCGCCGCCATCGGTGGCGCGTTCATCTCGTTCCTGCTGGCCGTGTTCTCCATCCGCTACCTGGTCGACCAGGTGGTCATGGGCATCGTGCTCAACCTGCTCGCGGTCGGCATCACCGGCTTCCTGTACGAGCGGCTGATGCAGACCGACGCGGCGAAGTACAACAGCGCGCCCCGGTTCGGCAACTGGGAGATCCCGCTGCTGTCCGACATCCCGCTGCTCGGTCCGGCGCTGTTCCGGGGCAACATCTTCCTCTACGTCGGCCTGCTGCTGGTGCTCGTCATCCACCTGGCGCTGTTCCGTACCCGGTGGGGCCTGCGGACCCGCTCGGTCGGCGAGCACCCGACCGCCGCGGACACGCTGGGCGTGAAGGTGCTGCGGCTGCGCTACCGCAACGTGATCCTGGCCGGTCTGGTGGCAGGCGTCGGCGGCGCCTCGTACACGCTGGCGCTCTACTCGTTCACCAAGAACATGATCGGCGGTAAGGGCTTCATCGCCCTGGCCGCGCTGATCTTCGGCCGGTGGAGCCCGACCGGCGCGCTGCTGGCGGCGCTGTTCTTCGGCTTCGCCGACCAGCTCGCCACCTACCTGGGCGCGATCGGCAGCAGCATCCCGAGCCAGTTCCTGGCGATGCTGCCGTACCTGGCGACGATCCTGGCCGTGGCCGGGCTGGTCGGCAAGGTCCGGGCGCCGGCCGCCGACGGCAAGCCGTACATCAAGGGCTGACCGCCCGCCGCGACACCGTGCCCGGCGGGGCGACCCGCCGGGCATCGTCGTCTCCGGCCGCACCCGCGACCGATCGGCGTTGATTGGGCAGAATGGGGGTTGTGATGGAGATCGACTGGGAGCGGCTGCGTACCGCCGCCACCGAGGTCATGCGGCACGCCTACGTGCCGTACTCGAAGTTCCCGGTGGGTGCCGCCGCGCTCGTCGACGACGGCCGGGTCGTGGTCGGCTGCAACGTGGAGAACGCCGGCTACGGCGTCACGCTCTGCGCCGAGTGCGGCGTGGTCTCGCAACTGCACGCGACCGGCGGAGGCCGGATCGTGGCGCTGTCCTGCGTCGACGCCACCGGTGAGCCGCTGATGCCGTGCGGCAGGTGCCGGCAGCTGCTCTGGGAGCAGGGCGGGCCGGAGTGCCTGGTCGAGGCGAAGGGCGGACCGCTGCGGATGGCGGAGCTGCTGCCGCACGCCTTCGACGTGGCCGACATCGAGGCGGTGACCGGCGAGCACCCGGTGCCCGTGGTGCCGGACCGGCTGGCCGCCTGGCGGGGCCGGGGCACCGTGTTCGTGCACCCCGACCTGTCGGCCGGGCAGCAGGTCTGGACGACGTACTGGGAGCGGTCGTCCGGTGAGACCGAGGACGCCGAGACCGGCGTGCTGGAGGAGGGGTCGACCTGGGACGACCCGGCCGAGGCGATCGCGTGGGGACTGGCGCGGACGCCGCGCGTGGTCGTGGTGGACGCCTCGGGGACGATCTTCTGGGCTGGTGAGGGTGAGCCTCCTACGGAGATTCCGGTCCGCTGGGGTTGAGTCGGGGTTGCGGTTGGGGCCGGGGCCGACCGTGCCCGGCTCCGGGCGGTCAGGCTTGATCCCTCCGCCGGGCACGGTCGGCCCCGGCCGGACCTGGTCACCGTTCGCGGGTCGGTGCGGCCACGCGCGATCAACTGATTGGATCTTGAGAAGTGAGTGCTTTTACGGCGGTTGACGTCATCCGGGCGAAGCGGGACGGGGGTGTGCTGAGCGACGGGCAGATCGACTGGGTGGTCGACGCGTACACCAAGGGTCTGGTCGCCGACGAGCAGATGTCGGCGCTGGCCATGGCGATCCTGCTGCGCGGCATGACCGCCCCGGAGATCGCCCGGTGGACCGCCGCCATGATCGCCAGCGGCGAGCGGCTCGACCTGTCGCCGGTGTCCCGGCCGACGGTGGACAAGCACTCGACCGGCGGCGTCGGTGACAAGATCACCCTGCCGCTGACCCCGCTGGTGGCCGCGTGCGGCGCGGCGGTGCCGCAGCTGTCCGGCCGGGGCCTGGGCCACACCGGCGGCACGCTGGACAAGCTGGAGTCGATCCCGGGTTGGCGGGCGGCGCTGACCAACGACGAGTTCATCGCCCAGCTCCGCGACGTGGGGGCGGTTATCTGCGCGGCCGGCGACGGGCTCGCCCCGGCCGACCGCAAGCTGTACGCGTTGCGCGACGTCACCGGCACCGTCGAGGCGATCCCGCTGATCGCCAGCTCGATCATGAGCAAGAAGATCGCCGAGGGGACCGGCGCGCTGGTGCTCGACGTGAAGGTCGGCTCCGGCGCGTTCATGAAGAACGTCGACGACGCCCGCGAGCTGGCCCGCACCATGGTCGAGCTGGGCGGCGCGCACGGCGTACGGACGGTCGCCCTGCTCACCGACATGTCCACCCCGCTCGGCCTCGCAGTGGGCAACGCGGTCGAGGTGACCGAGTCGGTGGAGGTGCTCGCCGGTGGCGGTCCGGCCGACGTGGTGGAGCTGACGCTGGCACTGGCCCGGGAGATGCTCGACGCGGCCGGGCTGCCGGACGCCGACCCGGAGGCGGCACTGCGGGACGGCCGGGCGATGGACTCCTGGCGCACGATGATTCGGGCGCAGGGCGGTGACCCGGACGCACCGATGCCCACCGCGAACGAGGTCGAGCTGGTCACCGCCACCGAGGACGGCTGGGTCGCCGACGTCGACGCGTACGCGATCGGGGTGGCCGCGTGGCGTCTCGGCGCGGGCCGGGCCCGCAAGGAGGACCCGGTGAGCATCCCGGCCGGCGTGGTGCTGCACAAGCGCCGCGGTGACCGGGTGCGGGTCGGCGACCCGCTGTTCGAGCTGCGGGCCGAGCACGCCGAGCGGATGCCCGCCGCGCTGGACGAGGCGCGCCGCGCGGTGCGGGTGGCACCGGACGCGCCGGACGCGACGCCTCTGGTCGTCGAGCGGATCGGCTGACCGGGACCGGCCATGGTGCCGGCCCGGCCGGAGCCGCTATCCTCCCAGGCCAGGGGGGATCGGCCGGCGACGAGCCGAGGTGAGCAGACAGGGGCTTGACCGTGCGCGTACCCGCTCCCGATCCCCGGGCCGTCCGGGAGGCGAGCCTGGACGAGTTGTCCCGGCTGGGTCTTCCGCTGCCGCCGCCGCAGTTCCCGCTGGTGTGGGAGCCGGGCGACGAGATCGAGCTGCGTCCGACCCCGGAGATCGAGGCCCGGATCGCGGTGCTGCACGTGATCCTGGCCCGTTGCTTCGGGATGCCCGCCCGGGCGGCGATGGGCTGGCTGCTGGAGTCGCACCTGGTCGACTCGGTGACGCCGCCGGAGTGGCAGTTCGTGATGGGCGGCCGGGGCGACCACAGGTCGTTCGTGCTGCACCACGACGCCTTGTTCTCGCTGGCCTGGGTGCTCGGGCTGGCCAAGGAGCTGGACCCGACGGTGCCGGTGGACGAGCGGCTGGTCGAGCGGATGCCGAACCTGGTCGCGGGGGAGACGTTCGGCCAGTGGCGGGCCCGGATCCTGGCCGCGCCGCAGCATCCCGGCGATGCCGCGGCACTGTTGGACCTGCACTACTGCCTCGACTGGGCGTACCTGGAGACCGAGAAGGCGGGTGGCGCGCTGCCGGGGCTGGTGGACGCCAACGCGATCGGGCAGCGCCGGTGGGCGCTGGAGTGGGCGGTGGTGCTGCGCGGGCCGTACCACGACGAGCCGCCGGGCTGGGAAGAGGTCGACCTCTCCACCTGAGCGGGGTCAGCGCGGGCGGTGCACGCCGAGCCGGACCGAGAGCGTGACCGGCACCGGCTCGGGCAGCGCGGCGATGCGCGCGGCGAGCCGTCGCGGGTCGGCGTGCCAGGCGCTCGGTCCCATCCCGACGAGCGTGGTGACCTCGGCGCGGGTCAGCGCGAGCCGGGCCCGGTGCCCGGTCGCGGACTCCTCGGCGAAGTGGGCGCCGAGGCTGCCGGCGACCCGGTCGGCCTTGTCCGGGTCGACCCGCAGCAGGTCCAGCGCGTCGACGAGTTCGGTCAGGTGGTCGGCGGCCGGGGTGACCACAAGCAGCGCGCCGCCCGGGTCGAGCACCCGGTGGAACTCCGGGCCGTTGCGCGGCGCGAACACGTTCAGCAGCACTGAGGTGGACCGGTCGGCCAGGGGCAGCCGCTGCCAGGTGTCGGCGAGCGCGGCGGCGGCCCGCGAATGCGCCCGGGCCGCGCGGCGCAGCGCCGGCTTGGAGACGTCCAGGGCCAGGCCGGCAGCCTCAGGCAGCGCCGCCAGCACCGCCGCGAGGTAATGCCCGGTCCCGGCGCCGGCATCCACGACCAGGGGGTACGCGTCGGAGCCCGCGACGCGTACCGCTGTGGTCGCCAGCGCGGCGGCGACGGCGTCGTAGTGGCCGGCGGCGAGGAAGCCGGCGCGGGCGGCGACCATCTCGGCGCTGTCCCCGGTGTGCGGGGCGCGGCCGGCGAGCAGGTTCACGTATCCCTGCCGGGCGATGTCGAAGCTGTGCCCGCGCGGGCAGCGCAGCGCGCGTGCGGTGCCGGCGGTGGTCTCGGTGAGCGGCTCGGCGCAGACCGGGCAGCGCAGCCGGGCGAGGATGCGATCGTCCACGGCTCAGTGCTCCGTCTCGGGTCGGCCGGTGAGGCGGCCGGTGAGGTGGTCGATCACCCGCTGGCTGAGCGTGCCGAGCGCGGCCACCTCGGCCGGGGTGAGCCGGTCGATCAGGTGCCGGCGGACGGCCGCCACGTGCCCGGGTGCGGCGGCCTCGACGGCTCGGCGTCCGGCCGGGGTGAGCACGACGACCGAGCCGCGGCCGTCGGTGGCGCACTCCTCCCGGGTGACCAGGCCGCGTTGCTGCATGCGGGAGATGTGGTGGGACAGGCGGCTGCGGGACCAGAGCATCCGGTCGGCGAGTTCGCTGAGCCGCAGCCGCTGCTCCGGGGTCTCGGACAGGTCGCTCAGGACGTCGTAGTCGGGCTCGGAGAGGCCGGCGTCCTGCATCAGCTCCCGGGCCAGTTCCAGGTCGAGCAGGCGGCGCATGCGGCGGTAGCCGCGCCAGGCGCGGTCCTCCTGCTCGTCCAGCCAGCGCGGTTCGTCCATGCGCCGATCGTACCGGTGTTGTTGACATGTCACCAAGTTGCGGCCTAGGTTGATGACATGTCAACCAAACTGCCGTCCCGGCTGGTACGGCTGTTCGCCGGCCTGGCCCTGTTCGGCGTCAGCGTCGCGCTGATGGTCCGCGCCGACCTCGGGCTCGCGTCCTGGGACGTGCTGCACCAGGGCCTCGCCGACCGCACCGGCCTGCCGATGGGCCTGCTGGTCAACGGCGTGGCGCTGCTGGTGCTGCTGCTGTGGATCCCGCTGCGGCAGCGGCCGGGCGTCGGCACCGTGGCGAACGTCGCGCTCGTCGGCCTGGCCCTCGACGCCACGCTGGCGCTCCTGCCGCCGGTCGCTCCGCTCGCCGGCCGGATCGGCCTGCTGGTCGCGGGCGTCCTGCTCAACGGCCTCGCCACCGCGCTCTACCTCGGCGCCCGTCTCGGCCCCGGCCCGCGGGACGGGCTGATGACCGGCCTGGCCGCCCGCGGCCTGCCGCTCGGCCCGGCCCGCACCGCGATCGAGGTGACGGTGCTGGCCGTCGGCTGGCTGCTCGGCGGCGCCGTCGGCCCCGGCACCCTGCTCTACGCGATCGGCATCGGGCCGATCGTCGCCTGGTTCGTTCCCCGGCTCACCGCCCCGGCCCCCGTCCCGACAGGAGTGACCTCGCCATGCCCCGCCTGACCGTCGTCGTCGCCAGCACCCGCCCCGGCCGGGTCGGCCGCCGCATCGGTGACTGGTTCACCGCCGCCGCCGTCCGCCACGCCGGCTTCGACGAGGTACGCCTCCTCGACCTGGCCGAGGTCGACCTGCCCTTCCACGACGAGCCGCACCACCCGTCCGAGCGGGTCTACCTGCACGAGCACACCCGGGCCTGGAGCGCCGAGATCGACGCCGCGGACGCCTTCGTCCTGGTCATGCCGGAGTACAACTACGGCTTCAGCGCGCCGCTGAAGAATGCGATCGACTACCTCTATTACGAGTGGCAGCACAAGCCGGTGGGCTTCGTCAGCTACGGCATGACCTCCGGGGGCCTGCGCGCGGTGCAGATGATCAAGCAGGTGGTGACCACGCTGAACATGACCCCGGTCAACGACCAGGTGGTCGTCTTCCTGCGGCAGGCGCTGGACGAGGCGGGCGAGCTGCGACCCGACCCCGGCCGGGAGGAGGCCGCCGCGCTCATGCTGGATCAGCTCGCCCGGCTGGCCGCCGCGCTCGCGCCGCTGCGAACCGAGGTGGCGCGGTGAGCGCGGTGAGCGCCCGGCTCTGGGAACTGTTCGGTGAGCGGGGGCGCGGAGTGCTCGTCACGCTGCGCCGGGACGGCCGCCCCCAGCTGTCCAACCTCGACTACCTGGCCGAGCCGGGCCTGATCCGCTGCTCCACCACCGGCGACCGGGCCAAGGTGCGCAACCTGCGCCGCGACCCCCGGGCGAGCTTCCACGTGACCACCGCCGACGGCGGGGCGTACGCGGTCGCCGAGGGCACCGTGACGCTCACCCCGCCCGCTGCGGCCACCGACGACGCGACCGTCGACGAGCTGGTCGAGGTGTACCGGCGGATCCGCGGCGAGCACCCGGACTGGACCGACTACCGGGCCGCCATGGTGGCCGACGGGCGGGTGGTCCTGCGGCTCGCGGTGGAGCGGGTGTACGGCTGGCGGCCCTGACCGGGCCGGTCCACCGCCGCGCCCGTACCGGGGGTGACTAGGGTCTGAGCATGGTCGCAATCTCGTACGAGGACATCGTCAAGGTCCCGAAGGCGCTGCTGCACGATCACCTCGACGGCGGCCTGCGGCCCGCGACGATCGTCGAGCTGGCCGCCGAGGTCGGCCACGAACTGCCCACCACCGACCCGGCGGCGCTCGGCGTCTGGTTCACCGAGGCGGCGAACTCCGGCTCGCTGGAGCGCTACCTGGAGACGTTCGCGCACACGGTGGCGGTCATGCAGACCCCTGCCGCGCTGCGCCGGGTGGCCCGCGAGTGCGCGCTGGACCTGGCCGCCGACGGCGTGGTCTACGCCGAGGTGCGGTTCGCGCCGGAGCAGCACCTGGAGCAGAACCTGACCCTGGACGAGGTGGTCGACGCGGTGGTCACCGGGTTCCGGGAGGGCAGCGCGCTGGCCGCCGAGGCGGGCACCCCGATCCGGATCGGCACGCTGCTCACCGCGATGCGGCACGCGGCCCGCTCGCAGGAGATCGCCGAGCTGGCCGTGCGGCACCGCGACACCGGGGTGGTCGGGTTCGACATCGCCGGCGCCGAGGCGGGCTTCCCGCCCACCCGGCACCTGGACGCGTTCGAGTACCTCCAGCGGGAGAACTTCCACTTCACCATCCACGCGGGTGAGGCGTTCGGCCTGCCGTCCATCTGGCAGGCGATCCAGTGGTGCGGCGCCGACCGGCTCGGCCACGGCGTCCGCATCGTCGACGACATCACGCCGGGCAACCCGCCGGTGCTGGGCCGGCTGGCCGCGTACGTGCGGGACAAGCGCATCCCGCTGGAGCTGTGCCCGTCGTCGAACGTGCAGACCGGCGCCGCGGCCTCGATCGCCGACCACCCGATCGGGCTGCTGCGTGACCTGCGGTTCCGGGTGACTGTGAACACCGACAACCGGCTGATGAGCGGCACCTCGATGTCGCGGGAGATGTCGTTGCTGGTGGAGGCCTTCGGCTACGGCTGGAAGGAACTCCAGTGGTTCACCATCAACGCGATGAAGAGCGCGTTCATCCCGTTCGACGAGCGGCTGCGGATCATCGACGAGGTGATCAAGCCGGCGTACGCCGAGCTGATCGGCTGATCACGACTGGCGGGGGTGGCCGGAGAGCAGTGCGGCCACCCCGCGCAGCACCTGCCCGGCCCGGGCGGCCTCGGCGCCCAGCCCGGTCTGCCGGCGCAGCACGGCCGGCTCGGCGCGCAGCAGCGCGACCCCGCGCCGGAGCAGCACCCGGGGCGCCTTGCGCTGCTCGGCGAGATCCCGGGCGAGGCGGCGCAGGAACGTCGCGCCGCGCGGGCGGCGCAGCGCGTACGCACCGGCGAGCAGGCCCAGTCGCCGGCACTCGGCCACGATCTCGGCCGCGAAGATCCCCTCGGCGACGAAGATTGGCGATCCGTCGACATCGAATGGCCGGGTGGCTACTCGACGGTCTGCGCCGATCGCATAAACCGGCACTTCGGCCTTGCCCTCACGAGCCAGTCGGGCGATTGTTTGCACCGCCGTGTCCGAATCCCAGGACAAGGGGGACTCCCAGTCCACCTGTCCGTTTCGACGCGGACACGTAGGGTCATCGCCGTCCTTGTAGAAGTCGTCCAGGCAGAGCACCGGAAGTCCGGTTCGCTGGGCTATGTATGACTTTCCGGACCCGGAGGGGCCGGCGAGCAGGACGACGCGGTGCGGGTGTTCCATTACCTTCAGTGACTCCGGCCAGACGGATTGCTATCAAATTGCATCAACATCTCATCACACCTCCGGTGAGGGACAACCTGGGCTTTCTCTTTGCGGAGCGGCGTGATGGAATCTCGGAGGTCCGACCCGCCGGGTCGGTCGCTCGGCGTTGCCCTCAGGGTGGCGCGGGGTGCGGTAATGCGAGGGCGGTGACGTGAGCAAACGGCCAACGACGGCGGGCTCCTTCCTGTCGCGGCTGCGCCGGCCGATGAGTCGGCTGCGCGATATGCCGATCTGGTCCAAGCTCGGTCTGATCATGATCGTGCCGACCATCGCCACGGTCGTGGTGGGCACCAGTGGTCTGGTCGACCACCTGGAGACGCTCAACAATGCCAACCGGGCGGGGGATCTGGCCAACCTGATCGGCTACTCGGGTGACCTGGTCGACACCGTGCAGGACGAGCGGGTCGGCGCCGTGCTCTTCCTCGGCGCGAAGGAGTTCCAGACCCGGGCGCAGTACCAGGAGGGTTACAACCGCGCCAACCAGCGGGTGGACCAGGCGAAGTCGCCGTACCTGCGGCAGCGTGGCGAGATCGACGACCTGCCCCGCAACTTCGTCGGGCTGCTCGACACGATCGACACCCAGCTGAAGGACCTTCCGGCGACCCGCAGCCAGGTGCTGAACGGCAAGCTGAAGATCAACGACGCCGACCAGGCGTACCGGCAGCTGATCGAGGACCTGCTCGCGATCCGCGACTCGGCCACCCAGCTCGCCGGCAACAACGACCTGAGCGACCGGATGCGCGCGGCGGCCGCCGTCGCCCGGCAGAAGGAATACCTGACCCAGCGCCGGGTCGTCGTCCACCAGGCGCTGACCCAGAACCAGTACACCGCCGCGCTGCGCGAGCAGTTCATCGCCAGCGGCACCGGCCAGTCGCAGTCGCTGGCGACCTTCCAGTCGGTCGCCACCGAGCCCGACAAGCTGTTCTACGAGCAGACCGTCTCCGGGCCCGACCTGCGCAAGGCCGACCGCTTCACGAGTTTCGTCTCGGGCAACAACAACGGCTCGATGGAGAACGCCCCGTTCGGGGCGGACCAGTGGGACCAGACCATGGTCGCCAACGCCAAGCTGATCCGGACCGTGGAGGCCCGGCTCGACGGCAACGTGGTCCGGCAGGCCGACGCGCTGCGCTCGGACACCCAGCGCCAGGTGTTCCTGGAGACCGGCCTGCTGCTCACCATGCTGCTGCTGGCCATCCTGTTCGCGTACCTGGTGGCCCGCTCGATGGCCCGGTCGCTGCGCGACCTGCGCCAGGGCGCCCTGGCGGTGGCCCAGTACGGGCTGCCACAGGCGGTCGCCCGTCTGCGCGACCCGCAGGTCACCGGCCAGCTCTCCCCTGTGCAACTGGCAAACCAGATCGCCGAGCCGCTGCCGGTGCGCAGCAAGGACGAGTTCGGCCAGGTGACCGAGGCGTTCAACGCCGTCCACCTGGAGGCCGTCCGGACCGCCGCCGAGCAGGCCGCCCTGAGGGCCTCGGTTGCGACCATGTTCGTCAACCTGGCCCGCCGCTCGCAGATCCTGGTCGACCGGCTGATCGGCCACCTCGACCGCCTGGAGCGCGGCGAGGAGGACCCGGACCGGCTGGCCGAGCTGTTCCAGCTCGACCACCTGGCCACCCGGATGCGCCGCAACGACGAGAACCTGCTGGTCCTCGCCGGTGCGGACTCCACCCGTGTGCAGCGCGAGCCCGCCGCACTGATCGACGTGCTGCGCGCCGCCCAGTCCGAGGTCGAGCACTACACCCGGATCGAGTTCGGCGTGATCGACCGGGACATCGAGGTCGCCGCCCACGCGGTCAACGACCTGGTGCACCTGGTCGCCGAGCTGTTCGACAACGCCACCGCCTTCTCCCCGCCGGACTCGCAGGTCATGGTGGAGGCCCGGCGGGTCGGCGACCGCGCCTCCCTCTACGTGGAGGACCGCGGCATCGGCATCAGCCCGGACCAGCTCCGCGACCTCAACGAGCGGCTGGCCACGCCGCCGCAGGTGGACGTCGCGGTCTCCCGGATGATGGGCCTGGTCGTGGTCGCGCGGCTGGCCGCCCGGCACGGCGTCCGGGTCGAGCTGCGGCCGGGTGCAGACCGGGGCACCGTCGCCGACGTGACGCTGCCGACCTCGGTCCTGGTGCCGCGCGCCCTGGCCGGCCGTGGCCTGCCCGGACCGGCCCTGCCGGCCGCGGGCCCGCAGCAGAACGGCCCGGCACCGGCCTTCGGCGCCCTGGCCGCCTTCGGCAACAACAACCCGCCGAGCCTGCCGCCGGCGCCCCACCCGGGCTCCTCGGGCAACCAGGTCACGCTCGGCGGACGCGCCTTCGACCCGGCGCCGCGCAACGGCTCGGGCACCCCGGCGAACGCCGGTGGCGGCCGTGCCATGCCGGCCTGGTCCGACCTGACCGGCGCCAGCCCGTCCGGCGGCGACGGCGGATTCGGCGGCCGGCCCAACGGCCAGTCGACGGACCCGCTGCCGCAGCGGCGCAACCCGGCCGACGGCGACCCGGGCAGCACCGGCCAGCAGCCGGCGATCCCGCGCCAGCTGCCGAGCAGCCCGGAGGCGCGGCCCTACAGCCCGCCGCCGGTCTCCGCGCCGCCGGTCCCGCCGGTGTCGGCCCCGCCGCTGCCCCCGGTCTCCGGCGCGCCGGTCTCCGGCAACCCGCTGCCGTACCGCCCGGTCTCGGCCGCGCCGGTCTCCGGCGACCCGTTCTCGGGCCGCCCGGTCTCCGCGGCGCCGGTCTCCGGCGACCCGCTGCCGTACCGTCCGGTCTCGGCCGCGCCGGTCTCCGGGCACCCCGCGCCGGTGTCCGGGCAGCCCGCCGCCGGATACCCGGCCTCCGCGCCGCCGGCGAACCAGCCGCAGGCACGTCCGATGCCCGCACCGGGTGTCAGCGCCCCGCCGGTCTGGCCGCCGGTCGCGCCGACCCCGGCTCCGGCGGCGCCGGAACGGCCCACCAGTGGCATGGACATGACCACCGAGCTGCCCCGGGTGCCGCGCACGGAGATTCCGGCCACCCCGCAGCAGGCGGCCGGCCAGCCGTCCGCCGCTCCGGCCGCGAGCCGGCCGGCCGAGGCCCCGGCGGCGAACCGCCCGGCGGCACCGGTGGCACGCCCGGCCGCGCCGCAGCAGCAGGGCAACCGTCAGCGGTACGCGGACGAGACGATGGAGCTGCCGATCTTCCGGGAGCTGGAGTCGGCGTGGTTCCGCACCCGCCGGCCCGGACCCAACGAGGAGTCGGCGGCACCGGCCGCGACGACGAACGGCGGCGCCGCCACCCAGCAGTTCGCCAAGGTGGACACGGCCGGCCGGCCCGTGCCGCAGAAGACACCCGCAACGACAGGTAACACGCCGATGGCACACACTCCGACGGCCGGCGGAGCACCGCGTGACAACGGCGCGGCGAACGGGAACACCCGTCCCGCGCACACCGGCGGGTTGCCCACCCGGCAGCCGACCGCGTCGCCGCAGTCCTCCTCCCCGTGGCAGACGGCGGCCGACGACGGCTGGCGTGCCGCCTCGGCGGCCACCGAGGTCCCGGTTGCGGAGACCACCCAGAAGGGCCTGCCGAAGCGGACGCCGATGGCGCAGCTCGTGCCCGGCAGCATCGAGAAGCCTTCCGCGTCGGTGCAGCGGCGTACTCCGGAGGGTGTTCGGGGCCTGCTCTCGGCCTACCATCGGGGCGTACAGCGCGGGCGTAACACCGACAGCAACACGACCGGCCCGGAGGGCACTCCGGGCGGGCAGCAGTCCTCGCAGTCTGGCTCAGGCCCGGTGGCCGGGAGCGGGCAGAAGGAGCAACAAGGATGACTACTACGCAGGATCTCGGATGGCTGCTCGCCAACTTCGCCGACCGGGTGCCCGGTGTGGCGCACGCGGTCGCGGTCTCGGCCGACGGCCTGCTTCTCGCCTCGTCCCGTGACCTTCCGCGGGACCGCGCCGACCAGCTCGCCGCGATCGCGTCCGGTCTGGTCAGCCTGACCCAGGGCGCGGCCCGCTGCTTCGAGGGCGGAGCGGTGTTGCAGACAGTCGTCGAGATGGACAACGGTTTCCTGTTCCTGATGTCCATCTCCGACGGCTCGTCGTTCGCGGTGCTGGCGGCGCGGAGCTGCGACGTGGGTCAGGTCGGGTACGAGATGGCCCTGCTCGTGGACCGGGTGGGCGATGCCCTGACGCCGCAGCCGCGTACGGCTGTGGGGATGATGGGCTGAATGACGCGCTGGCCGGTGGGTCAGGTGCGGGAACAACTACGACAGCGACGGATGCCACCGGGGCGAGCCGGTGCCGGGTACGAGGGAGGTGAGCGGCGAAATGGCGGATCGTGACGAGCCGACCGGAGCGTTGGTCCGGCCGTACGCCGTTACCCGCGGCCGTACCCGTCCCCGGCTCGACATCGCCCTGGAGGCACTCGTCGAGACGACGGTGCGCGGCCGAGCGGTTGCCACTGGCAATGGTGGCGGCCACGGTCGTGAACACCAGTACATCGCCGCGTTGTGTGACGGACGTGTGCAGTCGCTCGCCGAGATCGCGGCGCGGATGCAGCTTCCGCTCGGCGTGGCCCGGGTGCTCATCGCCGACATGGCGACGGACGGCCTGGTCGCGGTCCACGAGCCGACCATCTTGGACGACTCCGACGACGCGGTGGGCACTGAACTGCTGGAGAGGGTGCTGAGTGGACTTCGCAGGCTCTGACATGTCGCACCGGCCGCCGGCCCCGAGCGGCCGAGTGACGTCGGCGAAGATCGTTATCGCCGGTGGGTTCGGCGTCGGCAAGACGACGCTGGTCGGCTCGGTCTCCGAGATCACGCCGCTGACCACCGAGGCGATCATGACCTCCGCCGGTGTCGGCGTCGACGACACCCGGCAGGTGCCGGGTAAGACGACGACCACGGTGGCGATGGACTTCGGTCGTATCTCGATCGACCGGGATCTGATCCTGTACCTGTTCGGTACTCCGGGTCAGACGCGGTTCTGGTTCATGTGGGACGAGTTGGTCCGGGGTGCGATCGGCGCGGTGGTGCTGGTCGACACCCGCCGGCTCGCCGACTGCTTCGCCGCGATCGACTTCTTCGAGCACCGGCGGTTGCCGTACCTGATCGCCATCAACTGCTTCGACGGCATGCAGTACCACGATCCGCAGGACGTCCGGGACGCGCTGGCGATCTCCCGCGACGTGCCGGTGGTGCCGTGCGACGCCCGGAACCGGGAGTCCACGAAGCACGTGCTGATCTCGCTGGTCGAGTACGTGCTCACCATGCGGCGCTCGCGGGCCGTCGCGCCCGCCTGACCGACGCGCGGAAGCGCCCGGCGGCCTCAGGGCCACCGGGCGCTTCCTGCCGTCTGGGGGCGGACACGGTACGCGATCACCCGGTGACCCTCCAGGCGGGACGGTCACCGGGCGACGGGTGAGGTCAGGCGTACCGGGTCCAGTTGCCCCGGAACACCTGGTACACGGCGAGCGAGTCGGGCTCCATGCCGCCGTGCCGGTCGGCGCGGAACGCGTATCCGCCGGCGATGCCCTCGACGGTCTGCGCCTGGAGGAGCGCCCGCAGCCGGCCCCGGTCCAGGCTCGTCGCCATCCGCGCCGACGTGGCGAGGAGCTGGAGCGCGTCCGAGGCGTACGGGGCGAAGTCCGGGCTGACGCCGTGCCGCTGCGTGTAGCGGTTGACGAAGTCCCGGCGGGCCAGCTGGGCCGTCGTGGTGGCGGTGGCGGCGGAGACGTCCAGGCAGGCCGGGTGTACCGCGTACGCGCCCTCCACGGCGGCGGCGTTCGCGCCCTGCACGGTGTCGTCGGCGACCGCGCCGGCGTCGAAGAAGATCGGGCCGCGGTGGCCGGCGGCGCGCAGTTCCCGTGCCGCGACACCGGAGTCGGGTGCGGTAGCCCAGACCACCACGCCGTCCCGCTGGCTGCCGGCGACGCGCTCGGCGGCGGTACGGAAGCGCCGGCCGGTCGCCGGAAGGCGTACCGTGCGGGCCAGGTCGGTGCTGCTGTCGGCGAGCGCCTCCCGCATCGCCCGCACACCCGAGTCGCCGTGCATCCCGTCGGCGGCGAGCACCGACACCCGCCGGATCTTCTTGGACTCGAACAGCTCCACCAGGCGACGTGCCATGTCGACGGCGTCCGGGGTGAGCTTGTAGGTGAACGTGCGCTCGTCCAGCGGCAGCGCGATGCGTTCACCGTAGCCGAGCGACAGGAAGGGTGTCTTGACCCGCTGGGCGGCCGCCGCGAGGGCCACCGAGGTCTCGCCGAGCACGCCGCCGATCAGCGCCTGGGCGCCGGCCCGGGTGAACTCGGCGGCGTGGCGGGCGGCGACCTCGGGATTGCTGCCGTTGTCCAGGATCTGGAGCCGGACCGACCGGACCAGGTTCCCGACCGGCAGGCCGGTGCGGTTGAGCGAGTCGGCGGTGAGCTGAAGGGCCTGCCGCTGGGCGACGCCGAGCAGCGACCCGGCGCCGGTCAGTTCCAGGCTCGCGCCGACGATCAGGTCCTGGTCGCTCGGCGCGCTGCTGGACGGGCCGTCGTCCGGCCGCTGGCCCTGCGGCGCGCACCCGGCGAGCAGCAGGCTCCCGGCAGCGGCGGCGAGGACGCCCCGCCGGGTGAGCACAGTGGAGTCGAACGCCGGTGTCGCCAATGGAATCGCCTTCCCACCCCGGCGAACAGGCGCCGCCGCTGGTCCGCCGGGTATGTTCCCGGCCGGTCCAGCCCAGCGTCAAATCGTCCCGGTGTGGGATGGAACACCCCGGCGGGCCCGGTCAGGAGCGGTAGCCCGCCGAGCGGTACTCGTACTCCCGGTCGTCGTCGCGGTCGCCGGTGTCGCGGGTGAAGTCCCAGCCACCGGCCGCCTCACGGCCCGGACGGCCGCCCACGGCGAAGCCGCCGATCTCCTGGCCGCGCCGCCAGCCCCGGAAGTATCCGGTGGTGTTCTCGGCGAGGCTCGCCGCGTTCCGGACGATCCGCAGAGGACGCTCCTCGCGCAGCGGGGAGCCCGGGACCAGGTTGGCCTGCGGCACGCGCTTCGGCAGCCCGGCCTTGGTCTCCGCGCCGACGGCCGGACGGGCCGCCTGCTCGGCCGCCTGCCAGCCGGTGTCGGCGGTGGTCGACCACTCCAGGTCGGCCTCGTCGCCGTGGCCGACGAACCAGGCGGACTTGGCCTGCGCGAAGATCAGCAGGTCGCCGTCACCCTCGTCGGAGACCGGCGGCGGCCGGTGCTCCTTCGGGGCGGGACGCCGCTCGGGCGCGGCGGGCAGCGGTACGCGGCTCGGGTCGCCCTGGTCGACGAGACGCAGCGGGGGCGTCTCCAGGCCGGGGTCGGCCGGCCGGCCCATCTCGTCGCGCAGCGCGCGGTCGGCGAGCGGCGGCGGCTCCACCAGCCGCAGCATCGGCGGCTCCTGCGGCAGGTCGTCGGCGAGCCACGGCGGCGTGACCCGGCCCGGGTCGCTCGGCGCGTCCACGCCCCGCCCGTACGGGTAGGTGGTGCCCTCCCGCTCCCGGGCGGTGTCGTCCTCGGTGTTCACCAGCGGCCAGTTCGCCCGGGAGCCCGGCGGCGCCTCCGGCGCGGGCGGGCGCGGGGCCGGCACCGGGATGCTCAGGTCGGTGGCGCTGAATCCACCGGTGGGCGGTTCCTGGTGCGGGTTCTGGTTGGTCTTCGGCCGGGGCGGGATGACTGTGCGCTGCCGCTCGGCCCGCGCCTTGTTGATGGCCGCGGTGGTGAGCGTCGGGCGGAACGGCTCGCCGGCCTCGGCCGGCGGCACGGCGCCGCGCGGGGACGGGGCGATCGGCGTGATCCCGGGTGGCGGCGGAGGCGGCGCGGAGACCGGCCGGTTGGTGGGGCCGTCCACCCGCGACGGCAGCGGCGCACCGGTCGGCTCGGGCCGCGCCGGGGGAGCCGAGGACGGCCGGCCCAGTGCTGCTGCCGGAGCGACGGGCGTGACCGGCGCCGGGGCGACCGGCGGCGGCGTGACGGGCGCCGGCGCGACGGGTGGCGGGCCGAGCGGCCGGGGCGTCGTCGTGGCGGCCGGACCGGACACCGGCTCCGGACGGCTGCGCCGCCCGCCGGGGAGCGGCTCGGGACGACCGCGACGGCCGGCCGGCTCGGGTGCCCCGGCCGGCTCGGGACGACCGCGGTGGGGCTCGGCGATCGGGTCCGGCTGGATGGAGCGCACCGGACGGAGGTCGGCCGCGGGCGTCGAGGCCAGCTCGTCGACCTGCTCGCCCCGTCGGGCGGCGGCCCGGCGGCCGGTCGCGGGAGTGGGAGCGGTGCGTTCGGCGAGCGCGCCGACGAGCGCGTCGCAGCCGGCGTCACAGGTCCGGACGGAGGCGACGGCCTGGCGTACGGTCTCGGCGACGGCCGCGGTGAGCGTGCGGTTGACGGTGGCCCGCCGGGGCGTCTCGGAGATGGCGACACGCAGCGCGGTCACCGCGTCGGAGACGGCGTCGGCGTCGGCCACGCCCTCGCCGGCCAGCTGCGCGACGACCGCGTCGGCGGCCAGCGCGCCGTCCCGGCCACCACGGCCCGCGGGGCCGGTGAGCATCCCCGGCTCGGGCAGCGCGTCGAGGACCGCCAGGGCGACCCGGTCGGCAGGATCCGGGTAGGCCCGCAGCGCGGCCGGGTAGAGCTCGCGGAGCACCTCGCGCAGTGTCACGGCGGCGGAGTGACGGCCACTCGCCAGCGCCGCGTGCGCGGCCAGGACCTGCGTGTATCCGGCGAGTTCGCGCGGCGCCGGGAGGGTCACCGCGGAGAGCGCGCCGGCCTGGAGCGCACGGGCCAGCCCGACCGCCCGGCGCTCGGCGGGCGGGGACTGCATCTCCTCCAGGGAGTCGTCGTCGGCGAAGCGCTCGGCGAAGTCGTCGACCGAGTCGTCGTCCGCGATCGCCAGCGGGCGGCCGGCGGCGCTCAGCAGCGAGGTGACGATGTGGTCGTCGCTGTCCGCGGCGATGGCCGCGCCGCTCGGACCGCCGGACCGTTCCACCAGCAGCGCGACCAGCCGGGCGTAACCGGCGGGATCGTCACCGATCTCGCAGACGTGCAGCAGACGGCCTGCGTCGTCGACCACAGCGGACGTCAGCGTCGTTCCGGCCGAAGCCGTTCGGTCGGCCGGATCTGCCGAGGCCAGACCGCAGTACACGCGCACGAGCGCCACGGCGTCGTCCTCCTCCCGGGACACAGGTCTTGCTCTGCCAGAGACTGATGCTCCCCGCTCCGGGTCAGTCGCGCCAGTCCACAACCGCAGAGATCTTGCCGACAATGGTGCGCCAACCCAAACTTGCGGTTTGTGCCCCGATTTTCTTCAGCCGCCGACGACCCAGGAAACCACCGACGCCACCGTTGACGGAAGCGCGCAGCGCCTCGTCCAGGTCGTCCAGGCTGGAGCCCGCCGAGAGCATGTCCAGCACGGCGGGTAGCCGCAGGGCGTACGCCAGGTCACGGGCGATCTCACCGGCTTCGATGAGCAGCTCGTGGTCCCACGCGTCGTGGCCGCCGCGCAGGTTCTCCACCACCAGGTCGAGCTCGTACGTGTCCTCGTCCAGCGGGGCGATGTCGGCCGGCTCCAGCCGTTCGGACAGTTCATTCCAACTGTCCAGCTGGGACAGGTCGTTGGGCGCGCCGGAACGGATGAAAGTGACCAATGACTCCGGCGTCTTGAACAGCAGGAGCCGGCCCTTGTGGGTGAGGAAGACCGGCACCTCCTCGTCGCCCGCCTCGTCCTCGTCCTCGTCGTCCTCGGCGTCGTCCTCGTCGGCCTCGGCCTTCTCGTCGTCCGAGGCGTCGGCCTTGCCCTTGCGGCGGGACTTGGCGTCCTTCTCCTCGTCCTCGTCGTCCTCCTCGGCGGAGAGGGCGGCGAACTCCTCGTCGAGGATCACCACCTCCTCGTCCTCCTCGGTCTCGACGACCTGACGGCGGGCCAGGAACGGGTCGTCCTGGTCGCGCTCGGCGACGTCGGTCGGGGTCAGCTCGCGCGCCTGCCGGTACGCCCGCAGCGTGAAGCCGGTGCCGGCGGGCAGGGCGATCTCCACCGGGTCGATCCGCACCTCGTCCCAGAGCGCGCGGTCGGCCGGCGGGCGGTCCTCCTCGACCTCGTCGGCCGCGGCGGCGGCGTCGGTGTCGTCGAGCTCGGGCTCGTCGGCGTCGGGCCGTTGGGGCGACTGGCGGGCCACGCTGACCTCCGTGTGCGTTCGGGTTGCCCACCCGACGGCGTCGCGCCGCCGAGTGACTCTGCGCACATACCCTAGTGGGCGACGGTTCCGACCGGGAGTCGCACCCCTTGGCGTCGCGGCGGCGCGACAAGTAGCGTTGCTACGCATGAAGGCGCAGGCGCTGCACGGACACCTGGACGCGCTGCTGCTCGCCGTGCTGGAACGGGGCGCGCTGCACGGCTACGCGATCATCGAGGCGTTGCGTGCCCGCAGCGGCGGCACGCTGGATCTGCCCACCGGCACCATCTATCCGGCTCTGCGCCGGCTGGAGCGGGCCGGGCTGGTGGCGAGCACCTGGAGCACTGTGAACGGCCGGGAGCGCCGCACCTACGAGCTGACCGATGCCGGCGGCCGGGCGCTGGCCGGGGAGCGGGCCGGCTGGCGCGAGTTCAGCGCCACCGTCGGACGGTTCCTCGGCGCGGACGAGCCACCCACCGCACCGGCCTGACCGCGGCGGCAGCCCGGCCCGCCGAGCGGGCAGCCGGGGACGCCCGAGCAAGGCCGAGGGGCGGCCGCTCAGCCGGCCAGCCGGCGGTCGGCGAGCACCCAGCAGCGGGCCGCCCGGGCCAGCGCGAACCAGGCCGCCGAGACCACCACCATCCCGATGACCAGGGGCGGCCAGGTGAGCGCGGCGTCCCACAGCCCGATCGACCAGCCGAACAGCGCGCCCCCGGCGACCGCGCCGAGCAGCAGGCTGCCGGTCAGACCGAAACCGATCAGCCGTGCCGGGCGGACGAGCCGCGGTGAACCCCACCGGGCGACCAGCGGACCGACCAGCAGCGCGACCAGCGCCAGCGCGGCGACCACGCCCCAGATGCCGTTCAGCGCGGCGGAGAGCAGCAGGTAGCTCTGTGGCGGGGGCGGACCGTCGCTCCAGCTCGACCCCTGCCAGGTCAGGTCACCGGCGGCGATGAGCACCACCGCCACCACGAGCGTGCGCAGCGCCAGCCCGCGCAGCGCGCCGACCGCCAGCTCGGCCTGGAAACCCGGCACGAGCTGGGCGTCGCTGCCGAACTCGGCGACCGCCCGCCGCTGCGCCTCCGCGCGCGGCAGGCCCCCTTCCCGGTACGCCTCGACGGCGTCCTCCAGCGCGTGCCGCGCCTCGGTCAGCAGGTCGGCCTTGAGCCGGTTCGGCCCGTGCAACCGCGTGGACAACTCGTGCAGCCGGCGGTCGACCACTGCCTCCTCATGCACCCGCATGCGGGTAAGCCTGCCACCGGCGGGCGACACCCGCGTCAGGGAAAACCCCGATCGGCCGGGCGTCAGGGCGTGATCGCCAGGTAGCCGCGCTCGGCCGCCTCCTGGCGCAGCCACTGCTCCCGGTACCAGCCGGGGCGCGCCACCAGCTCGTCGTGCCGGCCGCACTGCACCATCCGGCCGCCTTCGAGCACCACGATCTCGTCGAACCCGGCGAGACCGCTGAGCCGGTGGCTGATCAGCAGCACCGAGTGCCCGGCCGGGGTGGCGGCGAGCGTGGAGTCCAGCACCGCGTCGGCGGCCGCCGGGTCGAGCCCCTCGGTCGGCTCGTCGAGCACCAGCACCGGTGGGGCGGCCAGCAGCGCCCGGGCCAGCGCGAGCCGCTGCCGCTGCCCGCCGGAGAGCTGCCCGCCCTGCTCGCCGACCACCGTGTCCCAGCCGTCTGGCTGTTCGCGTACCCAGTCGAGCAGGCCGGCCGCCCGGGTCGCGGCGACCAGGTCCGCCTCGGTGGCGTCCGGCCGGCCGAGGAGCAGGTTCTCCTTGACCGTGGCGTGGAAGACGTACGCCTCGGCGAGCAGGCCGCCGACCACCCGGGGCAGGTGCTCGGCCGGGATCTCGGACACCGGCACGCCGCCGGCGGTGACGCGGCCGGTGTCGGGGCGTACCGCGCCGGTGAGCACCGCGGCGAGCGTGCTCTTGCCGGCGCCGCTCGGCCCGACCACCGCCACCCGCCGGCCGGCCGGCAGGTCGAGGTCGAACCCGGCCAGGGCGGGGGCGGCGCCGGCCCGGTAGCGGACCGTCACGTCGGCGAACCGCACGTCGTGGCCGTCGACAGTGGGCTCCGGCGTGTCCGGTGGGGTCGCCGGGCCGGGCTCGGTGAGCAGGTCGGCGACCCGGGCCAGCCCGGCCCGCAGCTGGGTGCGCTGGCGGGCCGCAGCGACGAGCGCGAGCGCCACCTCCACGGCGGCGAGTGAGCCGACCGCGAGGACGCCGACCAGCACGCCGCCGACCTCGGCGCGCAGCGCCACGACCACCACGGCGGCGGCGGTGAGACCAGCCACGAGGACGCCGAGCGCGTCCACCGCGAAGCCGGTCGCGGCGAGCCTTCGTTCCAGCCGGGCCAGTCGTCCGGCCCGCTCGTCGGCGGCGGCGAGCGCGGCGCCTGTCGCCCCGAACGCGGCCAGGTCGGCGGCGCCGTGGGTGAGGTCGACCGCGTCCACGGCGAGCGCGCCCCGCAGCGGGGCCACCTCGTCGGCGGCGCGGCGGGTGATCCGGGCGGCGAGCGCGGGGAGCGCCACGCCCGCCACGAGCAGGCCGAGCGCGAGCACACCGGCGGCCGCTGGCGAGATCAGCGCGGCGACGCCGACCGCGAGCACGCTGACCAGCGCCGCCGCCGCACCCGGTACGAGGACGCGCAGGAGCAGATCCTGGGCCGCCTCCACGTCGGAGACCAGGCGGCTCAGCGCGTCCCCGGTACGGCGGCCGGTCTCCCGGCGGGCGGCGAGCGTGGCGAAGACGCGCGCCCGCACGTCGGTGATCATGCGGAGGACGGCGTCGTGCCCGGCGAGCCGTTCGGTGTACCGGAACACGCCCCGGCTGACCGCCAGTGCCCGGACCGCGACGATCGCCACCGTCAGCCGGTCCAGCGGCGGACGGCCGGCGGCGCTCATCAGCAGCCAGGTGGCGGTGGCCATCAGCGCCAAGCCGGCGAACTCGGTGGCGGCGGCGAGCAGCCCGGCGCCGAGCAGCCGGCTCAGGTAGGGCCGGGCCAGGCGCAGCACCGCACGTTCCGCGCCGGGCCGGGCGGGCGCGGGCGGTTCCGGCGAGCCGGAGGGCGGCACCGGAACCCCCGTCGGCCCGGCCGGCTCGCGGCCCACAGGCGTCACGCCGTCGGCGGCGGTCACCCGGTCACCACCGGGCGGGTGGGGGAGACGGGGATCATCGCGGCACCGCCGGTCCGGTGGCGGTCGGGTGCAGTTCGGTGACCCGGCCGTCCTCGACGCGCAGGATCCGGTCGGCGTCGGCGAGCAGCGCGGGCCGGTGCGCGACGAGCAGCGCGGTACGTCCGGCGACCAGCCGCCGGGTCGCGTCCAGCACGACCGCCTCGCTGGCGCTGTCCAGCCGCGCTGTCGGCTCGTCGAGCAGCACGATCGGCGCGTCCCGCAGGAACGCACGAGCCAGGGCGACACGCTGCCGCTGACCGCTGGACAGGCCGTGACCGCGCTCGCCCAGGCGGGTGTCCAGCCCGTCGGGCAGGGCGCCTACCACCTCGTCGAGCGCGGCGCCGGTGACCGCCGCGGCGAGCGCGGCGTCAGGGGTCTCCGGTGCGCCCAGGCGGATGTTGTCGGCGAGCGACCCGGCGAACAGGTGCGCCCGCTGCGGCACCCAGGCCAGCTCGCGCCGCCAGGCGTCGAGGTCGACCCCGGCCAGGTCCACCCCGTCGACCGTGACCCGGCCCGAGGTCGGTGCGACGAAGCCGAGCAGCAGGTTGAGCAGCGTGCTCTTGCCCGCGCCGCTGGGCCCGATGATCGCCACCCGGTCGCCGGGCCGGACGGTCAGCGTGACGTCGCGCAGCGCTGTGGTCCGGTCGTACGCGACCGTTACGCCCTCGAAGCGGATCTCACCACGGCCGCGCGGCGCCGGACGGCGCGGCTCGGCGGTGGCGGGCGCGTCGGTGGCGGAGAGTGTGAGCGCCTCGTCCAGCGCGGTGAGTCCTTCCATGCTGGCGTGGAACCGGCTGCCCGCGGCCCGCAGCGGCAGGTACGCCTCCGGGGTGAGCAGCAGCACCAGCAGCGCGGTGGAGAGCGTGAGGCCGCCGCCGAGCAGCCGGATGCCGACCGGCACCGCGACCAGCGCGACGGAGAGTGTGGCGACCAGTTCCAGCACCAGCGCGGACAGGAACGCGATCCGCAGCGTCTTCATGGTGGCCTGGCGGTGGCCGTCGGCCATCCGGCGTACCACGTCGACCTGCCCCCGGGACCGGCCGAACGCGCGCAGCGTGGGCAGCCCGGCCACCATGTCGAGGAAGTGCCCGCCGAGCAGCGACAGGCGCCGCCACTGCCGTTCGGTGGCGGCCTGCGCCTGCCAGCCGAGCAGCGCGCCGAAGATCGGGATGAGCGGGATGGTGAGCGCGATGATCAGCGCTGAGCTCCAGTCGGCGAACACGATCCGGGCCAGCACCGCCACCGGCACCGTGACGCTCAGCACGAGCTGCGGCAGGTAGCCGGTGAAGTAAGGGTCGAGCGCGTCCAGGCCGCGCCCGGCCAGCGTGGCGAGCTGCCCGGCCCGCTGTCCGGCGACCCAGGTGGGGCCGTGCCGGCCGACCGCGCCGAGCAGGTCGGCGCGCAGCGCCGCCTTCACCGTGGCGGCGGCCCGCGCCGCCACAGTGCCCTGCGCCCAGCTCACCAGCGCCCGCCCGGCGACAGCGGCCACGAACCCGGCGAGCGCCGGCCGGTGCAGCCGCCCGTCGAATGCCGTCGCCAGCAGTGTCGCCAGCGCGGTGGCCTGGGCGATCACCAGCAGCGCGGTGAGCCCGCCCAGCACCGCGAGCACGGCGAGGTCGCGCCGGGCCGCGGGGACCCGACGCAGCAGACGCGGGTCGAACGGGCGGCGGTTCACCAGTACACCGGTGCCCTGCCGTCGATCCGTCCCCGGAAAACCCACCAGCACATCGCCTGAAAGCCTAGTAGGGCCGGCAGGAGCGGTAACGCGAGCCATCCCAACAGCGCCAGCGTCGGGCGGCCGGCGGCCGCCTCGGCCACCGTCAGCGACGCCGCCGGGTCGGCAGTGGAGACCAGGATCCGGGGCCAGAGCGCGGCCCCGATCAGCGGCGCCGGAAGCGCCAGCGCCGTCGCGGTCGCCGCGAAGGCCACCCCGGCCCGGCCCCGCCGCAGCGCCGCGCGGGCCGCCAGCAGCGCCGCCACGAGCGCCAACGGCAGGAGTACGGCGACAGCCGGGCGTGCCACAGCGGCGCGTACCCGATCGGAGAGCACACCCAGAACGGTGGCCGCGCCGACCGCGACGAGTGCGGCGGGCACCAGGCCGCTCGCCAGCCGGGCGAGCGCCGGGGCCTCGGCGGCGGGCAGCCGGAGCGTGAGGAACGTCGCACCGTGCACCGCCACCAGCGCGAGCAGCGCCAGCCCGGCGGCGGCGACGAACGGGGTGGCGAGATGACCGACACCGACCACGTGGCCGTCGGCGCTCAACGGCACGCCCTGGAGCAGCCCGGCGAGCACCGCGCCCCAGCCCAGCGCGGCGAGCAGGCAGCCGACCACCACCACCCGGTCCCAGCGGGCGCGGGCGGCGGCGGAGGCCGGGCGGCTGCGCAACTGCACCCCGGCGGTCACCAGCACCACCCCCGCCAGCGCGGCGAGCACGGCCGGGTAGAAGCCGGAGAGCAGTTCGCCCTCCAGCCGGGGGAACGCGCCGAACAGGACGCCGACGGCGGCGACCAGCCAGACCTCGTTGCCGAGGAAGAACGGCCCGAGCGCGGTGAGCGTGGCCCGGCTTCCCGGTGCCGGGCCACGTCGGGCCAGCAGCAGGCCGACGCCGTAGTCGTAGCCGCCGAGCACGAGGTAGGTGGCGAAGAAGAGGCCGAGCAGGGCGTACCAGGCGAGTTCCACGGCGGGCTCCCTCAGACGAACACGGGCTGGTGGTGGGCGTCGCTGTCGGGCGCGGGCGGGCGGCCGAGCGCGGGGTCCTGCGCTCCACGGGCCGCGTGCCGGGCCAGCAGCGTCCAGTTGGCCACCGCGAGCGCGCCGAGCAGCAGGCTGAACCCGATCAGCGAGGTGAGCATCAGCCCCGGTGAGACCGGCGAGACGGCCTGCGCGGTGGGCAGCAGCCCGTACGCGGCCCAGGGCTGGCGGCCGACCTCGCGGGCGATCCAGCCGAGCAGCATCGCCACGAAGGGCAGCGGCAGGCCGAGCAGGATCAGCCAGAGCGGCGCCTTCAACCTGATGATCCAGTCGCGCCAGAGCAGCGGCAGCAGGAGCCAGAGCGCGCCGAGCGTGAAGCCGATCAGGATCATGAAGCCGAGGCCGACGTTGGAGAGCACAGGTGGTTCCCAGTCGCCCGGGCCGAAGCGCGCGGTCCAGTCGGCGACGAGCGCGTCCCGCTCCGGCCCGCCGCCGAACTTGGTCGGCTGGAGCTGCCCGACCGGGCCGAACTGGGCGAAGCCGAAACCCTGGAGCATGCTGACCGCCAGGGCCGCGGTGACCAGGCCGAGCCGCAGCGAGGTGCGGAACAGCGCGTAGTCGGGGGTACGCCGCAGCAGGTGCCAGGCGCTCACCGCGGCCATCAGCAGCCCGCCGGTGACCAGGCTCGCCGAGATCACGTGACCGAACGCCATGCCGAACGTCGGGTTGGTGAGCAGCGCGCCGAAGTCGGTGAGGTGGGCGACGCCGTCGCGGACCTCGTACCCGACCGGGTTCTGCAGCCAGGCGTTCGCCACCATGATCCAGAAGGCCGAGGCGTACGCGGTGATCGCCACGCCCCAGAGCAGCGCCAGGTGCACGCCGCGCCGCAGCCGGTGCCATCCGAAGATCCACATGCCGAGGAACGTGGACTCCAGGAAGAACGCCACCAGCGTCTCGATGGCCAGCGGCGCGCCGAAGACGTTCCCGACGTAGCGCGACAGCCCGCTCCAGTTCAGGCCGAACTGGAACTCCATGACGATGCCGGTGGCGATGCCGAGCACGTAGTTGATCACGTAGAGCTGGCCCCAGAACCGGGTCAGCCGCTCGTACACCGGCTTGCCGGTCAGGTAGCCGGCCGTCTGCAACCCGACCAGGAGCGTGACCAGGCCGAGCGTGACCGCCACGAACAGGAAGTGGATCGAGGTGGTGGTGGCGAACTGGAGGCGGGCGAGGAGCAGCGGGTCCACTGTCGTCCTCCCATGGGTTGGCTCTCTTGTCGTAGTCAACCTACACGTAGCCTCGCTACCTATAGGGGCGCGCGAACCCGGAGAAGTCCCGTAGGGGGTGACGTCAGCTCAGGAACAGGGCGAACGGCAGGGAGACGAGCGTGCCCGCGACAGCCAGCGCCATCGCGCCGAGCACCCGCGGCGGGCGGTCCGCGACGAGCAGCCGCTGCACGCGTACGTCGAGGTCGCGGTCGCCGAGTCCGAGCGTGCCGGCCGGCTGGACCCGGTGCTCGGCGGCGGCGAACCGGCGCAGCGCACCGGCTAGCGGCGCGTCCGCGTGCAGCTCCCGGGCCTTGTCGTCGGCACGCATCTCGACCAGCAGCGCCACCCGCGCGTGCGCGTCCCGCACCCACCGGAACCAGGGCAGCGCCCGGCACAGCGCGGTGAACGGCAGCAGCACCAGGTCGTGCCGCTCCTGCGCGTGCGCCCGCTCGTGGGTGAGCACCGCCGCCAGCTCGGCCGGGTCGAGCAGGTCGAGCGTGCCCGCGCTCACCACCACCCGGGGACGCACCCCGGGCAGGCAGTACGCCGCCGCGCTCGGGTGGTCGAGCACCAGCGCGCCGGGCACCGTCGGGTCACGCCGGGCCACCAGGTGCAGCAGCTCCCGGTGCCGGCGCTGCGCGCGGACCGCGCCGTGCAGGCTGCGGACCGTCGTGGTGAGCAGCACCGCGCCGATGCCGAGACCGACGCCGACCAGGCTGAGGTGCACCGCGCCCACACCGGCCGGCAGCGTGCCGTGGGCCAGGTCGTCGGCCAGCGCCAGCAGCGCGTGCCCGGTCGCCCGGTCGTACGCGTCGAGCCCCAGCGCCATCGGCAGCCCCATGGCGGACAGGCCGAGCGCCAGCCCGACCGCCTGCCAGCAGATGATCGCCACCCGGGGTGCCCGCCAGGTCCAGCGCGCGGCGGCGAGGACCTGCGCGGTCAGCCAGCAGGCCAGGATGATCGCGGCGAAGTGCAGGGCGTACGCCACGGCAGCCGCCCTACCGGTCCGTCGCCTCGTCGAGCGCCGGCCGGCCGGGCCGGGGGTTCTCGACCCGGCCGGCCGGTCCGTCCTCGACAGTCGCCCCGGCCTCGGCGCCGAGCGCGGCCCCGGCCTCGGCGCCGAGCGCGGCGCGGAGCACGTCCGCCTCCGTGCCGGTCACCGAGCGGGCGAAGCGCACGAGCGCGGCGTCCCGGCTGCCGCCGAGGTCGAGGGCTTCGAGCATGAGCTGGGCGATGTGCGCCTCGCGGGTGGCGGCCGGACGGTAACGCCAGGCGCGGCCCTCCCGCTCGCGCTGCACCATGCCCTTGCCGGCGAGCCGGTCGAGCACGGTCATCACAGTGGTGTAGGCGAGTTCCCGGCCGTCCAGGGCGTCGGCGACCTCGCGCACGGTCACCCCGTCCGACGAGGCGGGCGCCGCGTCCCACAGCACGTCCATCACCGCACGCTCAAGGTCCCCCAGCCGAGTCACCCGTCAATCCTACCCCCGGTAGTAGATCCCTTCCGTCGCCCCGGTCCCCGTTCCCCGCTCCCGAAGATCAACACCAGCTCGGGGAGGTGGCGCCGTCCCGGGCTGGTCGATGTGACCACTTCGCGGAGCTGGTGTTGATCTTGCTGGCTTCGGGCGGCATTGGGGCCCTATTCAGGCCACTCCGGGGTCTGGTGTTGATCCTGCTGATCCGGGCGGGCACCGCGGGCAAGATCCACGCCAGTTCGGGAAGGTGGCGCTGTCCCGGGTGGGTTGATGCAGCCACCTCGCCGTGCTGGTGCTGATCTTGAAGTCCGGGGTGGGGGTGCGTGGACAAGATCCACGCTGGTTCGGGGAGGTGGCGGTATCTGGGGCGGGTGGATGCGGCCACTTCGCGGAGCTGGGGTTGATCTTGCTGGCCGAGGGTGCAGGTTGGAGCAAGGTCGGCACCGGCTCGGGGAGGTGGTGTTGTCCGGGGGTGGCTGATGTGGCCACTTCGGGGGAATAGCGCCGATCTTGGCGGGGGCACCGGGTGAGATCGACACCGGCTCGGGGAGATGGGTGGAAGGGGAAGTGGCGGCAACCCGGCTGGGGGTGTGCCGCCACTTCGGGCCGGACTTGGGCTGCGCCGGTCAGACGCCCTTCGGGTGCCAGACCGTCTTGGTCTCCAGCAGCGTGGTCATCCGGGTGATGCCGGGATCGGCGTACCAGTCGTGGTCGGCCGGGGCCGGCCGGAGCACCCGCTTGAGGTTCTCCGCGGCCTTGATCTCCAGGTCGGCCGCCAGCTCGGCGTCGGCGACGCCGGTCAGGTCGATCGCGTTGACGTCCATGTGCGCGGCGAGCGTCGGCACGGTCTCGGTCAGCCGGCCGGTGAGGATGTTGACCACCCCGCCGGGCAGGTCGGAGGTGGCGAGCACCTCGGCCAGCGTCACCGCCGCCAGCGGCGCCGCCGGGGAGGCGGCCACCACCACCGTGTTGCCGGTGACGATCGCCGGGGCGATCACGCTCACCAGGCCGAGCAGCGCGGGCTCCTCGGGTGCCACCACCGCCACCACGCCGGTGGGCTCCGGCGCGGACAGGTTGAAGTACGGGCCGGCCACCGGATTCGCCCCGCCGTACACCTGGGCCAGCTTGTCGGACCAACCGGCGTACCAGACCCAGCGGTCGATCGCCGCGTCCACCTCGTCGGCCGGGACGCCCAGGGCGACGAACTGCTCGCGCCGGCCCTCCAGCATCTCGGCGACCCGGTAGAGGATCTGACCCCGGTTGTACGCGGTCGCCCCGGCCCAGCCCTTCACCGCGGCGCGGGCGGCGACTACCGCGTCCCGCGCGTCCTTCCGGGAGGCAAGAGACACGTTCGCGGATTGCACGAGATACGACCGTCCCGACTCGCTGCGCGGGAACTTCCCGCCGATGAAGAGCTTGTACGTCTTGCGTACCGCGACCCGCTCAGACATTGAGGTACCCCTCCAGCCCGTGCCGGCCGCCCTCGCGACCGTAGCCCGACTCCTTGTAGCCGCCGAACGGCGACGTCGGGTCGAACTTGTTGAACGTGTTGGCCCACACCACGCCCGCGCGCAGCCGGTCGGCCAGCCACAGGATCCGGGAACCCTTGTCGGTCCAGATCCCGGCCGACAGCCCGTACGGCGTGTTGTTGGCCTTCTCGACGGCCTCCGCCGGGGTGCGGAACGTCAGCACGGACAGCACCGGGCCGAAGATCTCCTCGCGGGCGATCCGATGGGCCTGGGTGACGCCGGTGAAGATGGTCGGCGCGAACCAGAAGCCGCGCTCGGGCAGCTCGCACGGCGGCGACCAGCGCTCCGCGCCCTCGGCGGACCCGGCGTCGGACAGCTCCCGGATGCGGGCCAGCTGCTCGGCCGAGTTGATCGCGCCGATGTCGGTGTTCTTGTCCAGCGGGTCGCCGACCCGGAGCTGGGCCATCCGGCGCTTCAGCGACTCCAGCACCCGGTCGGCGACCGACTCCTGCACCAGCAGCCGGGAGCCGGCGCAGCAGACGTGGCCCTGGTTGAAGAAGATGCCGTTGACGATGCCCTCGACGGCCTGGTCGATCGGGGCGTCGTCGAAGACGATGTTGGCGGCCTTGCCGCCCAGCTCCAGCGTGAGCTTCTTGCGGGTGCCGGCGACCGAGCGGGCGATGGCGCGGCCGACCTCGGTGGAGCCGGTGAACGCCACCTTGTCCACGCCCGGGTGCTCGACCAGCGCCCGGCCGGTGTCGCCGGCGCCGGTGACGATGTTCACCACGCCGGCCGGCAGGTCGGCCTGCTGGCAGATCTCGGCGAATAGCAGCGCGGTCAGCGGGGTGGTCTCGGCCGGCTTGAGCACCACCGTGTTGCCTGCGGCCAGCGCCGGGGCGATCTTCCACGCCAGCATGAGCAGCGGGAAGTTCCACGGGATGACCTGGGCCGCCACGCCCAGCGGCTTCGGGTCGGAACCGAAACCCGCGTGCGGAAGCTTGTCCGCCCAGCCCGCGTAGTAGAAGAAGTGCGCGGCGACGAGCGGTAGGTCGACGTCGCGGGACTCCTTGATCGGCTTGCCGTTGTCCAGCGACTCCAGCACCGCCAGCTCACGCGAGCGCTCCTGAATGAGCCGAGCGATCCGGAACAGGTACTTGGCCCGGTCGCGGCCCGGCATCGGACCCCATACCTTCTCGTACGCGCTCCGGGCGGCGCGGACCGCGCGGTCCACGTCGTCGGCGCCCGCCTCGGCGATCTCGGCCAGCACCTCCTCGGAGGCCGGGTTCACCGACTTGAAGCTGCCGCCGGAGGCCGGGTCGACGAACGCGCCGTCGACGAAGAGCCCGTACGAGGGCTTGATGTCCACCACCGAGCGGGACTCGGGGGCGGGTGCGTATTCGAACATCGCGTTCAGTCCAGGGTGAAGTAGTCGGGGCCGGCGTAGACGCCGGTCGTCAGCTTGGTGCGCTGCATGAGCAGGTCGTTGAGCAGGCTCGACGCGCCGAACCGGAACCAGTCCGGGCTCAGCCAGTCGGCGCCGACTGTCTCGTTGACCATGACCAGGTACTTGATCGCGTCCTTGGTGGTCTTGATGCCACCGGCCGGCTTGACGCCGACCTGACGCCCGGTGGCGGCGCGGAAGTCGCGGACCGCCTCCAGCATCACCAGCGTCACCGGCAGGGTGGCCGCGACCGGGACCTTGCCGGTGGAGGTCTTGATGAAG
This sequence comes from Micromonospora sp. CNZ296, assembly GCF_007827635.1. Lineage (NCBI taxonomy): Bacteria > Bacillati > Actinomycetota > Actinomycetes > Micromonosporales > Micromonosporaceae > Micromonospora > Micromonospora sp. CNZ296. The sequence goes on along the minus strand of NZ_VISW01000011.1, from coordinate 78,638 downwards.
TCGCCGCCCGCGAGCATGGCGAGCCATGACGCCCGGCGCACGTTGTCGTACGTGGCCAGCTCACCGGTCTCCAGGATCACCTTGAGGTGCGCGTCCCCGCATGCCTCCTTGGTGGCCACGATCTCGTCGTAGACCTCGGAGTAGCGCCCGGCCAGGAACGCGCCCCGGTTGATCACCATGTCGATCTCGTCCGCGCCCGCCTCGACCGCCGCCCGCACATCGGCGAGCTTGATCTCCAGCGGCGCCTGGCCGGACGGGAACGCGGTCGCCACGCTGGCCAGGTGCACGCCGCTGCCGCGCAGCACCTCGGCCACGTACGGGACCATCGACGGGTAGACGCAGACGGCGCCGACGTGCGGGCAGCTCGGGTCGGCCGGGTCGGGGCGCAGCGCCTTCGCGGCCAGCGCCCGCACCTTGCCCGGGGTGTCCGCCCCTTCGAGGGTGGTCAGGTCGACCATCCGGATCGCCAGGTCGATCGCCTCGGCCTTGGCTGTGGTCTTGATGGAGCGGGTGCCGAGTTGCGCCGCCCGCTGCTCCGCGCCGACCTGGTCCACGCCGGGCAGGCCGTGCAGGAAGGTCCGCAGAGCGGTCTCGGATCGTCCCAGCTCGGTGAGGTCCGACCGGGCCGACGTCGTTGTCGCCGTCATGCCCCGAATAGTACGCACCCGCGAGTCGAGTGATCTTGCTCACGGACGACCGGTCGTGAGCGTCATACGTGAGCGGTGTCGCTGGTCGTACCGCACCCGCCCTGCGCCGGACCGCCAAACGGTAGGTTGAGCGATCGTGGACGTACACGTCATTGACCATCCGCTCGCCCAGACGCGGCTGACCGCCATGCGGGACGCCCGGACCGACTCGTCGTCGTTCCGGGCGGCGCTGCGCGAACTCACCACCATGCTGGTGTACGAGGCCGCGCGCTCCTTCCCGGTCGAGAAGTACTCGATCCAGACCCCGGTCACCGCCACCGAGGGCAGCCGGCTGGCGAACCCGCCGCTGCTGGTGCCGGTGCTGCGGGCCGGTCTCGGCATGGCCGACGCCGCGCTCGGCCTGCTGCCCGAGTCGTCGATGGGCTTCGTCGGCCTGGCCCGCGACGAGGAGACGTACGAGCCCCGCGCGTACATGGAGTCGCTGCCGCGCGACCTCAGCGGCCTGCCGGTGCTGGTGCTCGACCCGATGCTCGCCACCGGCGGCTCGCTGGAGCACTGCTGCCGGCTGCTCGCCGACCGCGGCTGCACCGACATCACGGTGCTCTGCGTGCTGGCCGCCCCGGTCGGCATCGAGCGGCTGGAGCGCTCCGGCCTGCCGCTGCGCCTGGTCACCGCCTCGATCGACGAGGGACTGAACGACTCGAAGTTCATCGTCCCCGGCCTGGGTGACGCCGGCGACCGCCAGTTCGGCGGCATGCCCCGCTTCTGACCCGGCCGTCCGGGTTCCGGATCCGGCACCGGCGCCGCCGAGGCTCCGGCGTCGCGGCGCCGCCGGCAATCCGGCAATCCGGCGATTCGGTGGAGAGGGCCCTTTCCCGCGGGGAAGGGTCCTCTCGCCGTGAATCGGGCGGCCCCGGCGAGTCGATGCGCGGGGGTGCGGGGAGGCGCTAGCGTTCCGGGCCATGACTGGTGTTGCGCTCGCCGAGGAGCTGCTGCTCCTCGCGTATGACGACGAAACCGGCAAGGCCACCATGCCACGGATCAGCCTGGACCTGGGCATGGCCGCCGCGGTGCTGGTCGAGCTGGCCCTGGCCGGACGGGTCGCGTACGCGGACGGGAACCTGGCGGTGGTCGACCCGGCCCCGACCGGCGAGCCGATCGCGGACGCCGTACTCGCCAAGATCGCCGCGGATACCCCGCACACGCCGTCGTCGTGGGTGCAGCGACTGCGGCACGGGCTGCGCGATCGGATCCTCTCCGACCTCTGCGGCCGGGGCGTGGTCCGCGACGTCGACGAGACCGAGCTGGGCTTCATCCACGTGCACCGCTACCCGGTGGCCGACGCCTCGGTCGAGGCGGACATCCGGCAGCGGCTGGCCGACGCGCTGACCAGCGGGCAGCTCCCGGACGAGCGGACCGCCGCGCTCGCGACGCTGGTCGCGGTGCTGCGGATGGAACCCGCGCTGGGGCTGACCGGCCCGGCCGCCGAGGACGCCGGCCGGCGCCTGGAGGAGATCGCCGCCGGCGCCGGGTTCTCCGGCACGGTGAGCCTGGACGACAGCGTCGTACGCCCGTCGATCAGCCTGGTCATCGCCGCGCTGGGCCAGGCCGTCGACGCCGCCCTGGGCAAGCGGTAAGGAAGGGCCCCCTCTTAACGCCTCCGGTAGAGGAAGGGCCCCTTCTTAACGCCAGGCGTTAAGAAGGGGCCCTTCCTTGCACCAGGGGTCAGAGGCCCAGGGCGGCGGCGATCTCGTTGCGCAGCTCGGTGACGGCGGCCCGCGCGCGCTGCCGGGCCGCGGGCACGTCGCCGCCGGTCACCGGCTCCACCACCTCCAGGTACGCCTTGAGCTTCGGCTCGGTGCCGGACGGCCGGATCACCACCCGGGCCGCGCCGGTGCGCAGGATCACCACGTCCGCGTCGGGGAGCAGGTCGGACGCCTCGGTCACCGGCTGCCCGAGCAGCGTGGTCGGGGTGGCCGCCCGGATCCGGGCCATCGAGTCCGCGATCACCCGCAGGTCCTCCACCCGGACCGAGAGCTGCTCGGTGTGGTGCACACCGAACTCGGCTGCGAGCTCGTCCAGCCGGTCGAGGAGCGTACGGCCCTCGGCCTTGAGACCGGCGGCCAGCTCGGCGACCGTCAGCGCGGCGGTGATGCCGTCCTTGTCCCGGACGTGACCCGGCGCGACGCAGTAGCCCAGCGCCTCCTCGTAGCCGTACACCAGCGGCTCCCGGCCCCCGCCGGCCCGCACGATCCACTTGAACCCGGTGAGCGTCTCGTCGTAGGGCAGGCCCCGGGCCGCCGCCATGGCCCGCAGCAGCGCCGACGACACGATCGTGGTGGCGTACAGGCCGGTCACGCCGCGCCGCATCAGGTGGTCGGCGAGCAGCGCGCCCACCTCGTCGCCGCGCAGCATCCGCCAGGACCCGGCGTCGCGTACGGCCACCGCGCAGCGGTCCGCGTCCGGGTCGTTGGCGACGGCGAGGTCGGCGCCGGTGCGGTCGGCGAGCGCGACGAGCAGGTCCACCGCGCCCGGCTCCTCCGGGTTGGGGAAGCTCACGGTCGGGAACGCCGGGTCCGGCTCGGCCTGCTCGGGCACCACGCCTGGAACGCCGAAACCGGCGCGCGCGAACGCGGCGGTCAGCACCACGCCACCAACCCCGTGCAGCGGCGTGTACGCCACCTTCAGGTCCCGCGGTCCGGCCGGGTCCACCACCGCGGCGGCCTGCTCCACGTACGCGGTCACCATGTCGTCGCCGAGCACCTGACCGGCCGGGCCGAGCGGCACCGCCGCGAGCGGGCCGACCGCCCGGATGGCCGCCTCGATGCCGGCGTCGGCGGGCGGCACGATCTGCGCGCCGGCGCCGAGCTCACCGCCGAGCTGCGCGCCCAGGTAGACCTTGTAGCCGTTGTCCTGCGGCGGGTTGTGGCTGGCCGTGACCATCACCCCGGCGACCGCGCCGAGCTGCCGGACCGCGAACGCCAGCACGGGCGTGGGCAGCGGCCGGGGCAGCAGCAGCGCCTGGCGACCCGCACCGGTGGCCACCTGTGCGGTGCGCTCGGCGAAGGCACGGGAGCCGCGCCGGGCGTCGTACCCGATCACCAGCGGGCCCTCGCCGCCCTGGGCGGCGAGCCAGCCGACGAGCCCGGCGGCGGCCTGGGTGACCACGGCGAGGTTCATGCCGTTCGGCCCGGCCCGCAGCGGGCCGCGCAGCCCGGCGGTGCCGAACGTCAGCGGGCCGGCGAACCGGTCGGCCAGGTCGGCCGCCGTGCCGGGCAGCCCGTCGAGGACCGTGCGCAGCTCGACGCGGTCGTCCGGGTCCGGGTCGTCGGCGAGCCAGCGCTCGGCGCGTACGCGAAGGTCGTCAAGGTCAGTGGTTTCCGCCGCCATTGCCTCATGAAAGCACGGCGGCGGATCACCACTGGCCGTCGGCCTCGACTCAGTTGGCCGCCGTGAGCTGGAACGAGCCGGCCATCGCGTCGAAGATCGGCTTGCTCTCGGCGAACCGCGCGTCGGTCGAGGAGAGGTAGAACGAGTAGACCTTGCCGTCCTTGACCACGCCCCGCCAGATGCCGTGGCGCATGGACTCACCCTCGCCGCAGGTGTATTCGAGCTGGCCGGCGGTTTGCCCGGCCAGCGGCTGCTCGGAGACCGACACCTCGGTGTAGGGGGCGGGGCAGGTCTTGCTCTTGGTGCTGTTCTTCTTCAGGTTCCGCGAGGCGAACTCGGCCCAGCTGATCGAGGTGCCGCCCCACGCCTCGGCGATGACCCGCACCTTGCGGCCCTCGTCCTCCGGGTCGACGTAGTCGACGTAGAGGCCGCCGGTCTGCCGCTGCCAGCCCTTCGGCACCTGGATGGTCACGCCCTTGACGGTCTGTTCCTGCATCTCCACCGGCGAGGCGGCGGCCGAGTTCGACGGCAGCGCGCCCACGATCGGCGGGGGAGCGTCGTCGCCGCCGCTGGTCAGCGCGATCACGCTCACCAGCAGCACCACGGCGAGACCACCGGCGGCGGCGAGCTGGACCTTGCGCGGCCACGCCTTCACGCGCCCGAGCAGGCCCTTGGCGCCGCCGACCGCGCCGCCACCACCGGCGGCCGGTGGCGAGGTGGCCGCTGTGGTCCAGGGCTGGCCGGTGCCGGGCACCGACCACTGGTTGCCGCCGTACACCGGCTGGGTGGCGTCGACGGTGCGGCCGTAGGCGGTCGGCACCGCCTGGGTCGCGTCCGCTCCGGCGCCCTGGCCGAGCCGCACCGTGGCGTCCGGCGAGATGCGCTGGGTGGCCTCCGGCGTGCCCGGCCCGGACATCGCGCCGGTCGGGGTGTGCAGCGGGCCGGCCAGCGCGTCGGCGCTGGTCTCGTCGAGCGCGGCGGCACCCGCCGCGGGCTTCTCGCCGGCGGGCCGCTCCCCGCGGCGCAGCGCGGCGAGCCGGTCGGTGAGCGACTCGTCCGGGCCGATCATCGCCCGGCCGCCGATCTGCCCGCTCGGCTTCGGCTCCGCCGCGATCGCCGGCGGCGTGGTCGGGCGCGGCACCGGCACCACCGCGTACGGGTCGGTGACCGAGTTGACGGCTGTGGCGGTGCTGGTCAGCGGCCCGGCGAGCAGCTCGCGCAGGTTGGCGCGGGCCCGGTGCACGTCCATCCGGCGGGCCGGGTCCTTCTCCAGCAGCCCCATCAGCACGCCGGTCAGCGGGCCGCTGCGCTGCGGCGTGGCGGGCGGGTCCTCGACCACGGCGTGCATGGTCTCGATCGGGTCGCCCTTGTCGAACGGGGGCCGGCCCTCGACCGCTGTGTAGAGCGTCACGCCGAGCGAGAACAGGTCGCTCGGCGGCCCGAACTCCTGGCCCATGGCCCGCTCGGGCGAGATGAAGTGCGGCGAGCCGAGCACCATGCCGGGCGTGGTGAGCTGCACGTCGGTGGGCATCCGGGCGACGCCGAAGTCGGTGAGCACGCAGCGGCCGTCGGTGCAGATCAGCACGTTGGCCGGCTTCACGTCGCGGTGCAGCACGCCGATCGCGTGCGCCACCTCCAGCGCGCCGAGCAGCGCGATCCCGATCTTGGCGACGGCGCGCGGCGCGACCGGCCCGTCCTCGATCACCATGTCGGCCAGGCTGCGGGCGTCCAGCAGTTCCATCACGATCCACGGGCGGCCACCCTCGGTGACCACGTCGTAGACCTGCACCACTGCCGGGTGCTGGATCGCGGCGGCGGCACGGGCCTCCCGCAGCGTCCGTTCGTAGAGCGCGTCGCGGTCGCTCGGGGCGAGCCCCGGCGGGAGGACGACCTCCTTGACCGCCACATCACGGCGCAGCAACGTGTCTGTGGCCCGCCAGACCGTGCCCATGCCTCCGTTGCCCACCGGGGAGCGCAGCGAGTAGCGACCACCGATGGTGGTGCCGGGCGCCGCGCGTCCAGTGGGGGGACTGGCCGGTCCGCCGCTCCACGTCGGAATCTGAGTCACAGAAAAGCCACCGGGGGATATCGAGGGGGCTGGGACACAACCCCTCTATCTTGCTGGTTCCGACGCCCGATGCGAAACCCGACGCGGCGGGCGTTTACCTACTCGACGGTATGTGGTCGGTCGCTCACCTCCGGTGGGTCGCCGCCGCGAGGTGTGCGGTATCCCTCACCCACCAGGCGGTCTGCGCGTCCTACCATCCGGTAATGAGCGATGCGCGGTCAAGCGAGTCGGGTTTCCCGATCCAGGGCGTCTACACGGCGGCAGACCTTCCGGCGGACCTGGACGCCCGGCTGGGCGAGCCGGGCGAGTTCCCGTACACCCGCGGGGTCTACCCGACGATGTACACGTCCCGGCCCTGGACCATGCGACAGTACGCCGGGTTCGGCACCGCGACCGAGAGCAACGCGCGCTACCACCAGCTGCTTCGCGCCGGCACCATGGGCCTGTCCGTCGCGTTCGACCTGCCCACCCAGATGGGGTACGACTCGGACGACCCGATCGCGCACGGCGAGGTGGGCAAGGTCGGCGTCGCCATCGACTCCATCGAGGACATGCGCACGCTGTTCGGCGGCATCCCGCTGGACAAGGTCTCCACCTCGATGACCATCAACGCGCCCGGCTCGGTGCTGCTGCTGCTCTACCAGCTCGTGGCCGAGGAGAACGGCGTGCCGGGGGCGGCGCTCAACGGCACGATCCAGAACGACATCCTCAAGGAGTACATCGCCCGGGGGACGTACATCTTCCCGCCGAAGCCCTCGCTGCGGCTGGTCGCCGACACCTTCGCCTACTGCCGGGCCGAGGTGCCGAAGTGGAACACCATCTCCATCTCCGGCTACCACATGGCCGAGGCCGGCGCGTCGCCCGCGCAGGAGGTCGCGTTCACGCTCGCCAACGGCGTGGAGTACGTCCGCGCGGCGCTCGCCGCCGGGCTGGCCGTCGACGACTTCGCGCCCCGGCTGTCGTTCTTCTTCGTGGCCCGCACCACGCTGCTGGAGGAGGTCGCGAAGTTCCGCGCGGCCCGGCGCATCTGGGCCCGGCTGATGCGCGACGAGTTCGGCGCGAAGAACCCGAAGTCGATGATGCTGCGGTTCCACACCCAGACCGCCGGCGTGCAGCTCACCGCCCAGCAGCCGGAGGTGAACCTGGTCCGGGTGGCGGTGCAGGGCCTCGGCGCGGTGCTCGGCGGCACCCAGTCGCTGCACACCAACAGCTTCGACGAGGCCATCGCGCTGCCCACCGAGAAGGCGGCCCGGCTGGCGCTGCGGACCCAGCAGGTGCTGGCGTACGAGACGGACCTGACCGCCACCGTCGACCCGTTCGCCGGGTCGTACGTGGTGGAGGCGATGACCGCCGAGGTGGAGGCGGCCGCCACCGAGCTGATGGACCGGGTCTTCGACCACGGTTCGGCGGTGGACGCGATCGAGGCCGGGTTCCAGAAGCGGGAGATCGAGCAGTCCGCGTACCGGATCGCCCAGGAGATCGACTCGGGTGAGCGGGTGGTGGTCGGGCTCAACCGGTTCCGGATCGACGAGGAGGAGCCGTACGAGCCGCTGCGGGTCGACCCGTCGATCGAGGCGGCGCAGGGGGAGCGGCTGGCCCGGCTGCGCGCGGAGCGGGACTCCGGCGCGGTCGAGCGGGCACTGGCCGAGCTGCGCGCCGCCGCCGAGGGGGACACCAACGTGCTCTACCCGATGAAGGAGGCGCTGCGCGCCCGCGCCACGGTCGGCGAGGTCTGCGGGACGCTGCGCGAGGTGTGGGGGATCTACCGGCCCAGCGACCGGTTCTGAAACTGTCCGGAGGCGGCCCCGTCGTACACCCTCGGTGTGCGGCGCGGGCCGCCTTCGCGTGTGCGATTCGGCGATTCGGGTAACCGGATCGGGTGAACGGGACGGACAGCGTGTGCGGTCGGCGGTCGGGCGCTCGTGTCACCGTCGGGAGTCTTCCGGCAGCCGACAGTTGTCGTGCAATTGTCGGAGCGGCAGTTAATTGCCGCGACTAATGCGACAATTCGGAACGACGGGTCGTTATTTGTGACCGATGAAACGGTTACGCGTTGTAGGAGGTGGGAGGCGGATGACGGCGTTCGACCGCGATCTACCTGCTGTCCCGCAGATATTCGAGCCCTCTCACCAGGGCATTCGTGACGCTGCGCGGTCCGACCGCTACGCGAAAGATGTTGCGCAGCGTCACCGTCGGAGGTCTAGGCTGTCTGCTGTCCGACCCGAAGATCCATCCACTTCTAGTGATCGAGAATTCGACGTGACGAGTGCGTTGACGCTGCCTTCCGGCGGCCTGCTGTCGTCGTCCCGGCCCGAGGCGCCGACCGGTTACCAGCCCCTGCCCTTCGAGCTCGACCATCTGCTCGCGCTGCGCGTACCCGGCCTCATCGAAACGCGCCGTCACATCCACTCCCACCCGGAGTTGTCCGGCGAGGAGTTCGAGACGGCCGCGCTGGTGCACCGTGAGCTGTCCCTCGCCGGTCTCAAGCCGCGCCTGCTGCCGAAGGGCAACGGCGTCATCTGCGACATCGACGGACGCCCGGACGGCCCGGTCATCGCGCTCCGCGCCGACATCGACGCGCTGCCGCTGAGCGACCCGAAGGACGTGCCGTACCGCTCGACCGTGGAGGGCGTCTGCCACGCCTGCGGCCACGACGTGCACACGTCGGTGATGCTCGGCGTCGGCATGCTGCTGGCCCAGCTCGCCGACACGGGCCGCCTCGACGGCCGGGTCCGGCTGATCTTCCAGCCGGCCGAGGAGATCCTGCCCTGCGGCTCGCTGGAGGTCATCGAGGCCGGTGGCCTGGACGACGTGGTGCAGATCTTCGCGCTGCACTGCGACCCGAACCTGCCGGTGGGCAAGGTCGGCCTGCGGGTCGGGCCGATCACCGCCGCCGCCGACAACGTCACCGTCCGGCTCACCGGGCCCGGCGGGCACACCGCCCGCCCGCACCTGACCGTCGACCTGGTGGACGCGCTCGGCCGGCTGGTCACCGAGGTGCCGACGCTGATCAGCCGCCGGGTGCCGGCCAACAGCGGGCTGCTGCTGGTGTTCGGCCACGCCTCGGCCGGCACCCGTTACAACGTCATCCCGTCCGAGGCGTGCGCGGCCGGCACGCTACGCGTGATGGACCGCGACACCTGGGACCAGGCGCCCGAGATCGTCGCTCAGGTGGTGCGGGACGTGCTCGCGCCCACCGGCGCCACTGTCGACCTGGAATACCTGCGTGGCCGGCCCCCGGTGACGAACGACGCCCGCGCCATCGGTGTCCTCACCGCGGCCACCGCTGCGGCGCTCGGCCCCGACGGCATCGCCGAGACGCCGCAGAGCATGGGCGGCGAGGACTTCTCCTGGTACCTGGAGCACGTGCCGGGCGCGCTCGCCCGCCTCGGCGTCGGTCGCAGCGGTCCCAACGTGGACCTGCACCGGGCCTCGTTCGACGTGGACGAGCGCGCCATCGAGGCCGGCGTACGCCTCATGGTCCAGACCGCGCTGCGGGCACTGGCGGCGGCGCGCTGACCGGACCGCCGAGCGGCCCCGGCGGCATCGGCGCCGCCGGGTTCGGGCCGGGCGGCGGTGTCCGCCGGGCCCGCACCCGGCGCCGCCACAGGAGCAGCAACCACAGCGGTACGCCGATCACGACCGCGAACGGCAGCACCGCGCCGAGCACTGTGAGCAGGACCCGGGCCGAGGCCAGGAACGCCGTCCAGCCGCCGCCCAGCCCGGCCAGGAAGCCCAGGTCGGCCTCCTCCTCGGCGGTGCTGGCGTCCTGACCGAGGAACGTCACGGTGATGGTGGACAGCGAGGTCAGGTCCGCGAGCCGGCGCTTGCGGGCCTCCAGCGCGGCCAGGTCCGCCTGCCGGGTGCCCACCTCGTTCTCCAGCCGGACCAGCTCGTCCACCGACGTGGCCCGGGCCAGCAGCTTGCGGGAACTCTCCACCCGCGCACGCTGGGTGGCGATCCGGGCGTCCAGGTCGACCACCTGCTCGGTGACGTCCTCGGTGCGGATCTCCCGGCGCTCCTGCCGGCCGAGACCGGCGAGCCGGTCGATCACCGCGGCGAACCGGTCCGCGGGCACGCGCAGCGTCAGCGCCGCCCGAGCCTCGGCGGCCCGGCTCGACCGCCGGTCCGCGCCGACGAATCCGCCGGCCGCCGTCACCGCTGTGGTCGCCTCCCGCGCGGCGGCCTCCACATCGTCCACCCGGACCTGCATGGTCCCGGTGTAGATGATGGACCGCTGGTCGACCCGCAGGTCCGCGCCACCGGTGCCGCCCGGAGCGGCCTGGTCGCGATCCGCGCCACCGCTGTCCGCGCCGCCCTCGGCGGCCTGCTCGCGCCCCGCGCCCCCGTCGGCCGCCGGCGCGGCCGAGTCGCTGCCGGAGTCCCCGCCCGCGCCGCAGGCGCCCACACCCAGTGCCGCTATCAGACCCACAGCCACCAGGGCCACGCCCCGGAGTCGTCGTCCGCCCATACCCCGTACTCCGATCGTCGACGGCCCCGACTGCCGGGACCGATACCTCGGACGTGACGCGTGGTCGCGCCGGTTCCGGCAGACTGCGCTGAGGACATCACGATTCGATAATCGAGGAGTCACGATGCAGGTGACCAAATACGCCCACTCCTGTCTCCGGCTGGAGCACGACGGTGCGGTGCTCGTCGTCGACCCGGGTGTCTTCAGCGATCCGGCGGCGCTGGACGGCGCCGACGCGGTGCTGATCACCCACGAGCACCCGGACCATGTGGACGTCGCCGCGCTGACCCGGGCGCTGGAGCGGCGGCCGGTGCCGGTGCACGGTCCCGCCTCGCTCGCCGGGGTGCTCGGCGACGCCGCCGAGGCGCTGGTGACGGTCGAGCCCGGACAGTCGCTCACAGTCGCCGGGACGCCGGTGCGGACGTACGGCGGGCAGCACGCGGTCATCCACCCGGACATCCCGGTGATCCAGAACATCGGCTACCTCTTCGCCGACGTGGTCTACCACCCGGGCGACGCGTTGTTCGTGCCCGACGACGTACAGGTGGACACGCTGTTCGCCCCGATCCACGCGCCCTGGTCGAAGTTCTCCGAGGTCGTCGACTTCATCCGCGCGGTCGCGCCACGCCGGGCGTACGCGCTGCACGACGGGCTGCTGAACGACAACGGCTTCGGTGTGCTGGACCGGCAGTACACGGCGATGTCCAACACCGACTACCGCCGTCTGGAGCCGGGCACCCGGATCGACGCCTGACCATGACCGAGGTGCCCGCGGAGGTGGTCCGGCGGCTCTACGCCACGCCGCCGGACCGGTTCGTGGCGGCCCGGGACGCCGCCGTCGCGCAGGCGCGGCAGTCCGGTGACCCGCGTACCGCCCGGGAGATCGGCAAGCTGCGCCGTCCCACAGTGGCGGCCTGGCTGGTCAACCTGCTGGCGATCCGCCGGCCCGAGCTGGTCGCCGACCTGAGCCAGCTCGCCGAGTCGCTGCGCGCCGCGCAACGCGACCTGCGCGGCGGCACGCTGCGGGAACTGTCCGCGCAGCGGCGCGCCGTCGTGGGCGCGCTGGTGGCGGAGGTACGCCGGCTCGCCGCCGCCGAGCCCGCCGCGCCCCCGGCCGGGAAGCTGCCGCTGGGCGAGGTGGAGGCGACACTCAACGCCGCGCTGTCGGACACCGAGGTGGCCGAGCAGGTACGCGCCGGACGCCTGCTGCGGGCCAGCCACTACGCCGGGTTCGGCGAGGTGCCCCGCCCCCAGCTCCGGCTCGTGACAGGGGGCGAGGAGGCGCCTGTCGTACCGGATCGGGCGGCCGAGCGGGCCGACGCGCGCCGGGCCCGCGACGAGCGGGCGGCGCGGGCCGAACGGGCCGGGCGGCGGCGGACCGCGACCCGGGAGCTGACCCGGGCCCGCGCGGACCTGGACCGGGCCGAGAAGGAGCTGGCGACGGCTGACGCGGCCGAGCGGGACGGCGCCGCGACGTTGGACCGGATCGAGACCGAGCTGGCCGAGCTGGAGCGTCGACGGGCCGTCGCCGAGCAGGAGCTGAGCCGGGCCCGGCTGGCCCGCCGGGGCGCGGAACGGGTGGTCACAGCGGCCCGGCGCCGCGCCGGTGAGGTGGAGGCCGTGTTGGAGGCGCTCGACGCCGAAGAGGGGGATGCCGACACCGGTGACCACGCGGCAGACTGAGCGTGATGAATGGCTTCGGTGGAGTGACGGTGACGGGCGGCCGATGACTCCGGAACAGCTCGCCGCCGCCTGCAAACCGCTGGTGCTCGAACTCGGGGAGGCGTTCGCCCGCTGCCCGTCCACGCTGCGCCGGGCGCGGCTGCTGGGCATCTCCGGATGGGCCTTCTACATCACCGGGCGGGCCGGTGCGCTCGGCGACGTCCGCGCCGAGACGGTGGCCGCGGCGCTCGGCTTCATCGCGCCGGAGGCGGTCACGGACGGCTGGGACGCCGCCGCGCGGACCGTCCCGCCGCTGGAGGTGGCCGCCGCCAACCTGGCCGAGTGCTGCCGGTGGGGCACCGTCCGGCTGGGCGACGGCGCCGAGTCGTCGCGGCTCGCCGCGCTGCTGGGCCGGGCGGTCGACGCGGCGGACGGCAGCGGCATGCCACTGTTCGCCGCCTGGCGGGCCATGCCCGTGCCCGATCCGTCCCCGGGTGCGCGGGCGGCTGTCGGCATGCTGCTGCTGCGCGAGCACTTCGCCGGGGCGTACCTGCTGGCGGTGCGCGCGGCTGGGCTGACGCCGCTGGAGGCGGTGCTGGCCGGGCCGGAGGGCGAGGCGGGCGCTGCGGCGTGCGGCTGGGTGCCCCCGTACCCGCCGGTCGGGCCGCTGGTGCGGCGCCGGCTGTGGGCCGAGGCGGTGACCGACCGGCTGGCGTCGGCGGCGTTCCGCGCGCTGGACGCGGCCGAGGGCGCTGAGCTGCTGGGTCTGCTCGGCGCCGCGCGGCTACGCGCCCGCGGCGGATAAATGGGAGGCGATCCGGCCGGTCCGGCTGCCAGGATCTGGCCCGTGACGCTCCCCGCCGGCTGGTCGGCCCGCCGCCCGACCCTCGACGACGTGCCCGCGATCCTCGCGGTGGTGCACGCCTCCGACACCTTCGCCGTGGGCTACCCGGACTTCGACGACGAGGACGTGCGGTCCGCGCTGACCGCGCCGTTCGTCGACCCGGACCGGGACTCCTGGCTGGTCACCGACCCGGACGGTACGGCGGTGGCCTGGTCGATCCTGGCCAACCCGAGCGGCGTGGGCCGGGAGTGGGTGGACGTCCTCGTCGACCCCGACCGCGGCGCCGACCTGCGCGCGCCGCTGCTTGCCCGGCTGCTGGAACGCGTCGCCGAGCGGGCCGCCGAGCGCGGCCTGCCCGCGCTGACCGCGCGCACCGGGGTGTACGCGCCGGAGACCCGCTGGGCCGGTGAGCTGACCGAGGCCGGGTTCACCCGGATCAAGCGCTACATCCGGATGAGTCGCTCGTTCGCCGACCTGCCCGCCGAGCCGGCGCCCCCGCCCGGGGTGACGGTGCGGCCGCTGCGCGCCGACGACGAGAGCGACCTGCGGCTGTTCCACCGGATCTACGACACCGCGTTCCGGGACACCCCGGACCACGACCCGCTCGACTTCGAGCAGTGGCGGGAGCTGCTGCCGTCGTACGGCAAGGTCTGGGACGAGTGGTTCCTGGCCGAGGTCGACGGCGAGCCGGCCGGTGCGCTCCAGTCCTCCGACCAGGCGCTCGACCAGGACCTCGGGTGGGTGCGGACGCTGTCGGTGCTGCCCGCGTACCGGCGTCGCGGGGTGGGTGCGGCGCTGCTGCGCCGGGCCTTCGCGGTCTACGCGGCGAAGGGCCGCGCCGGGGCCGGGCTGGGCGTCGACCTGGCCAACCCGACCGCGCCGGTCACGCTCTACCGCTCCGTCGGGCTGGTGGAGGAGCGCTGGACCGACATGTACGAGCGGAGTGTGCCCGCCTCGCGGGTGTGACCAGGCACCCGCGTACCGGGGTCGCCGAGCGCCCGTAGGGTCGCGCGGCGCAGACTGTCGGTGTGGGAGACGCGCTACGCGGACGCGGTGCCGGTGGGGCGGGACCGCAGCTCGGTGACGTAGTCGTCCGGCGCGCCCGCCTTCTCCGCGGCGTTCGCGATCTCCGAGAGGTACCACGCCGTGGGCAGCCCGCCCTCGTACCCGTCGAACACGTAGACCCACGCGGTCACGTCGCCGTCGAGCGTCGAGACGCGGACGGTCAGCCTGCGGTACGTCTCGGCGGTCACGCCCTCGATCTCGTCGAGCTGCGCGGCGTCGTACGGGTGGATGTCGTAGAGCGCCACGAACACCCGGTCACCGGGGGACTCGACCACGGTGCTGACCGAGCCCTCCCACCCGATGACGTCCTCGCCGGCGAAGGTGAGCCGCCACCCCTCAAGCCAGCCGGTGCCCACCATCGGCGAATGCGGGCAGTAGGCGCGCATGCGGGCGGGGTCCAGGTTCGAGCCGTAAGCAGCGTAGAGACGCACGGCGACGACGATAGCCCGGCCGACGGGTGGGGGAGAATACGACAGTGCGTGTCGGACGGGACGGGGAGAAGAAAGTCACTGTGAGCTTCGACGAAGGGATGGCTCTGTGAGCCAGATCGTGATCATCGGCGGCGGGCCGGCCGGGTACGAGGCGGCTCTGGTCGCCGCGCAGTTGGACGCCGATGTCACAGTGGTCGAGGCGGAGGGCGCCGGCGGCGCCTGCGTGCTCTCCGACTGCGTGCCCTCCAAGACGTTCATCGCCAGCTCCGAGGTGGTCACCGGCTACCGGGACACCGAGGAGTTCGGGGTGCACTCCGACGGCCTGGAGGCGGTCACCGTCGACGCGCGGGCGGTGCACGAGCGGGTCAAGCGGCTCGCGCTGGCCCAGTCCGCCGACATCCACACCAAGCTCGTCAAGGCCGGCGTCGAGTTCGTCGCCGGCACCGCCCGGCTCGGCGAGGACACGCTCGGCCACACCCACCGGGTGATCGTCACCCCGGCCGACGGCGGCGCCGAATACTCCATCGCCGCGTCGACGGTGCTCGTCGCGACCGGCGCGACCCCCCGCCAGCTGCCCACCGCCGTACCGGACGGCGAGCGCATCCTGACCTGGCGCCAGGTGTACGACCTGCCCGAGCTGCCCGAGCACCTGATCGTGGTCGGCTCCGGCGTGACCGGTGCCGAGTTCGCCAGCGCGTACCTCGCCATGGGCGTCAAGGTCACGCTCGTGTCCAGCCGGGACCGGGTCATGCCGCACGAGGACGCCGACGCCGCGTCGGCGATCGAGCGGGTGTTCCGCAACCGGGGCATGAGCATCCTGAACAACTCCCGCGCCGAGGCGGTCCGCCGTGTCGGCGACGGGGTGGAGGTGGTGCTCTCCGACGGCCGCCAGGTCACCGGCTCGCACGCGCTGATCGCTGTCGGCTCGATCCCGAACACCGCCGACCTGGGCCTGGCCGAGTACGGCGTGGAGCTGGCCCGGGGCGGTTACGTGACTGTCGACCGGGTCTCGCGTACCAACGTGCCGGGCATCTACGCGGCGGGTGACTGCACCGGCGTGCTGCCGCTCGCGAGCGTCGCGGCCATGCAGGGCCGCATCGCCATGTGGCACGCGCTGGGCGAGGCGGTCCGGCCGCTGCGGCTGCGCACCGTCGCGGCGAACGTCTTCACCGACCCGGAGCTGGCCACCGTCGGCGTCTCCCAGGACGAGGTGGACGCCGGCAAGACCCCGGCCCGCCAGGTGATGCTGCCGCTGTCCGGCAACGCCCGGGCGAAGATGGACGACCTGGCCGACGGCTTCGTCAAGCTGTTCTGCCGGCCGGCGAGCGGCCAGGTGATCGGCGGCGTGGTGGTGGCGCCGAAGGCCAGCGAGCTGATCCTGCCGATCACGATGGCGGTGGAGAACAACCTCACCGTCAACGAGCTGGCCCACACCATCACCATCTACCCGAGCCTGTCCGGCTCCATCACCGAGGCCGCCCGCCAGCTCATGCTCCACGAGCTGGAGTAGCAGCCGTTCGCAGGCATTCGTCGATCATGGAGTTGTGGCCCCCGATCCGACCGGTATGCCCGGTCCGTGCGGGGTCGCAACTGCATGATCGACGGCGCTGGTCCTGGGGCTCAGGGTGGCGTGCAGGGCCAGGGTGGTTATGACGGCTGTCTCGGTGAGGATGAGGAGGCGCTCGATCAGGCCGAGCAGCGCGCGGTCGCCCGGGTAGGCGGACCAGATCATCGCGCCCGCCAGCACCAGGCTGGCCACGGTCAGTCCGCGCAGCCAGGCGGCGGCTCCGGCGACCGGGTGACGGGCGAGCAGCCAGCCGGCCACCGGCAGGGCCAGGAACGACAGCACCGAGGCGTACCGGTGCACGTACGCGGCGGTGTCCATGGGCGTGCCCGGCTCGTTCGTGGGCACCACGGCGGCGGCCAGCAGCCCGGTCGACCAGGCGGTCAGCAGCGCGAGCGGCACGCGGCCCGCACCGGCCCGGCGCAGCGACGGCAGCAGGACCAGGCTGGCCGCCGCGAGCACCGCCATCGCGGTGTCGATGACGCCGCCCCGATCGGAGACGGCGAAGTCGCTGACGGTCAGCGACCAGGGATCCAGGTCGTCGCTCACCTCGAGATGACCGACCATCGCGAGCACCGCCGCCAGGACGATCCCGCCGAGGGCCAGCAGGCCGCTGCTCCGCGTTCCAGGCATACGGCCAGCCTGTCGCCGGAACCGCCCCAGACGGATCCGGGACCACCACCCACTTCACTCCCCGGGTCGTCCCCTACCGGACCCCCGAGAACCGCGTCAGGTGAGGTCGGGTCGAGGTGGATCGTCCGCCCGGTCTCCCGCCGGTTGCGCGGCGGCGATCGATGCCAGCATCTGCTCCCTGAGATGTCTGCGCCGAGCCGCGCGCTCGGCGTCGTCCCACGAAGGATCGATTCGCCGGGCCCTGGCCTTGACGTCGTGCCATCTCGCCGCGTCGCTCATGGCCTGTGCTTCCTTTACGTCGATCAGGTGCTCGGGGGTCAGCTGCCGGCGGAGTCGGCGGTGGCCTCGGCGCGGGTCTGCCGGGTGCTGCTGATCCAGGTCATCGCCCACCCGGCCAGCGCGAACCCCGCAGCGGCCACCCCACCGATCAGCAGCAGCCGCCACGCCGAGTGGGTCAGCGCCGTACCGCCCAGGTGGCCGACGAGCGTGCCGTAGCTGGACCAGGCGAGCGCCGCCGCCGCCTCGTACGGCAGGAACAGGCGGTACGGGTAGCGGCTGCGCCCGGCCGAGAAGCAGGCAGCCATCCGGCCGCCGGGTACGAAACGGCAGAGCAGGATCACCATTGGCCCCGGTTCGCGCAGCCCACGGGTGACCCGGGTGACGGCGCGGCGTGCCCGTCCGGGTGGCGTGGCGCGTGCCGCGCGGCGGGTCGGCGTGCTGCGGCCGATCAGGTAGCAGGCCAGGTCACCGATGAACACACCGGCAGCGCCGACCGCGATGGTGAGCGGCAGGCTGAGCCCGCCGTACACCGTCAGCGCCCCACTGGTGATCATGACGAGCTGGGTCGGCACCACCGGGACGAAGGCGTCGGCGATCAGCAGGATCAGCAGCAGCGCGTACGCCCACATGGGCGACGCGACGTCAGAGATGAGTTCGGCCACGACCGCCACCTCGCCGGAGTTCTCCGTTCGACCGGATCGAGCCTGACGCCGTGCCCGGCGTCACCACCACCGGCCCCACCGCACGGTGACAGCCGACACCGGCAGGCCGTAGATGTGAAACGAGGCGGCCCGCCCGCGAGTGACGGGTCACCGGGGCATACGCGCCGGGGCGGGGCGGCGCGTCGTCGATTCCCGGCGTACCGTTGGTCGGACGCGGCACCGGAGCCGTCGGGTCCCCCGTTCCCGATGCCCGGGCCGCCGCGGGTCGCCGGCAGGTCCCGTGCCGGCGACCCGCACCCACTCTCCGAAACTCAGATGCGCCGTCGATACCCGCGTGCCTATCGTTCGGGCATGCGCAGCGCGGTAGTGACCACGACGCCGGGTGTTCCCGGCGCGCCGCACTGACGTTTCCGTCGACGAGGCCCCGGGGCGATCCGCTCCGGGGCCTCGCGGCGTTCCGGGCCTGCTCGCCTCCGGGTCGTACCCGATCAAGGAGAGCGACATGATCGACCACCGCAGGCTCGGCCGGGACCTGGAGCTGTTCGTCTCCGACCCGCTCGCGGGCGCCGGGCTGCCGATCTGGCTGCCGGCCGGCGCCGCCGCCCGGCACGCCGTCGAGGAGTACGTCCGGGAGCTGGAACGCCGGGCCGGCTACCAGCACGTCTACTCGCCGCCGCTCGGTAAGCGGGAACTGTTCGAGCTGTCCGGGCACCTGGGCTACTTCGCCGACGACATGTTCCCGCCGATGCGGCTGAGCGCCGACGACGAGTTCGTGCTGCGCCCGGCGCTCTGCCCGCACCACGCGCTCGTGTTCCGCGCCCGCGGCCGCTCCTACCGCGAGTTGCCGCTGCGGGTCGCCGAGCTGGGCGGCATGTACCGGGCGGAGCGTTCCGGTGTGCTCGGCGGGCTGTCCCGGGTGCGGGCCATCTCGCTCAACGACGCGCACAACTTCTGCGCGCTGGAGCAGGTCGGTGACGAGGTCCGCGAGATCCTGCGGCTGATCGGCGAGGCGCACGCCGCGCTCGGCGTCCGTCCCGCCGGGTTGCGGTTGTCGCTGCGCGGGCCGGGTCAGCGGTACGTGGGCGACGACGCCGGCTGGGCGCGGGCCGAGGAACTGCTCCGCGCGGCGCTCGACGGGGTGGACGTCGTCGAGGCGCCGGGGGAGGCCGCGTTCTACGGCCCGAAGATCGACATTCAGATCGTGGACGCGGCCGGCCGGGAGTCGACCATCTCCACCGTCCAGCTCGACTTCGACAAGCCGGAGCGGTTCGACCTGTCGTACACCGACTCGGACGGCCGCCGGAAACGGCCGGTGATGGTGCACCGCAGCCTGGTCGGCAGCATGGAGCGGCTGTTCGCGTACCTGATCGAGGTGCACGAGGGCGCGTTCCCCGTCTGGTACGCCCCGGTGCAGTTGCTGCTGCTCCCGGTGGACGCGGCGCAGGCCGACGCGGCCGTCGGGCTGGCCCGCCGGGCCGAGGCGGCCGGGCTGCGGGCCGAGGTGGACTACGCCGGTTCGCTCGGCGCCCGGATCCGGGACGCGTCCCGCCGCCGCGTCCCGTACACCGGGGTCCTCGGCCCCCGGGAGGCGGCCGACGGTTCGGTCTCGCTGCGCCTGCGCGACGGCCGGATGCTCGACCCGATGCCCGCCGCCGAGGCGCTGGGCCTGATCGGCGCGGTGGTCGCGAGCCGGTCGGCGGCGCTGCTCCCGGCCTGACCCCGGCCCGTCCGGGTGCCGGTGAGGCACCCGGACGGGGACCGGTGCCGGACCTGTGGCCGGGTCCACGTCAGTTCCCGACCGGCGTGCCGGCGCCGGCCCGCATCCCCGGCGGGCCGGCCGGGGCGGGCGCCGGCACCTCGTCCTCGATCACCGCGCCGCTGAACTGCGCCCGGTAGAGCCGGGCGTACGCGCCACCGGCGGCGACGAGCTGGTCGTGGGTGCCCTGCTCGACGATCCGGCCCTGCTCCATCATCAGGATCAGGTCGGCGTCGCGGATGGTGGAGAGCCGGTGCGCGATGACGAAGCTCGTCCGGTCCGAGCGCAGCGCCGCCATGGCGCGCTGGAGCAGCACCTCGGTCCGGGTGTCCACCGAGCTGGTCGCCTCGTCCAGGATCAGCAGCGACGGCTCGGCCAGGAACGCCCGAGCGATGGTGATGAGCTGCTTCTCCCCGGCGCTGACGTTGCTGCCCTCCTCGTCGATCACCGTGTCGTAGCCGTCCGGCAGGCTGCGGACGAACCGGTCCACGAAGGTCGCCCGGGCGGCGGCGAGGATCTCCTCCTCGGTGGCGTCCGGCCGGCCGTAGGCGATGTTGTCCCGGATGGTCCCGCCGAACAGCCAGGTGTCCTGGAGCACCATGCCGATCCGGCCGCGCAGGTCGTCGCGGCGCATCGTGGAGATGTCCACCCCGTCCAGCGTGATCCGCCCGGCGTCCAGCTCGTAGAACCGCATGACCAGGTTGACCAGCGTGGTCTTGCCGGCGCCGGTGGGACCGACGATGGCGACCGTGTGACCCGGCTCGGCGACCAGCGACAGGTCGTCGATGAGCGGCTTCTCCGGGTCGTACCGGAAGGAGACGTGCTCGAACTCGACCCGCCCGTGCGGGTCGGCGACCCGGGCCGGCTCGGCCGGGTCGGGGCTCTGCTCGTCGGCGTCGAGCACGGCGAAGACCCGCTCGGCCGAGGCGACCCCGGACTGCAGCAGGTTGGCCATCGACGCGACCTGGGTGAGCGGCTGGGTGAACTGCCGCGAGTACTGGATGAACGCCTGCACGTCACCGAGGCTCATCGAGCCCGACGCCACCCGCAGGCCGCCGACCACGGCGATCGCGACGTAGCTGAGGTTCCCGATGAAGAACATCGCCGGCATGATCAGCCCGGAGACGAACTGCGCGCCGAAGCCGGCCCGGAACAGCTCCTCGTTCTTGGCGTGGAAGGCGGCCTCGACCTCCTTCTGCCGGCCGAAGACCTTGACCAGCTCGTGCCCGGTGTACGCCTCCTCGATCTGGCCGTTCAGCTCGCCGGTGTGCTTCCACTGGGCGATGAACTTGCCCTGCGACCGCTTGGCGATCAGGCTGGTGACCACCACCGACAGCGGCACCGCGACGAGCGCGACGACAGCCAGCAACGGCGAGATCCAGAACATCATCCCGAGTACGCCGACGACGGTGAGCAGCGACGTGAGCAACTGGCTCAGCGTCTGCTGGAGCGTCTGCGACACGTTGTCGATGTCGTTCGTGACGCGGCTCAGCAGCTCACCGCGGGGCTGCTTGTCGAAGTAGGGCAGCGGCAGCCGGTTGAGCTTGTCCTCCACGTCGGCGCGCAGCGTCAGCACGGTGCGCTGCACCACCCCGTTGAGCACCCAGCCCTGCGCCCACTGGAGCATGCTGGCGCCGATGTAGAGCACGACGGCGAACGCCAGCACCCGGCCCAGCGCGTCGAAGTCGATGCCGGTCCCCGGGATCACGTCCATCCGGGCCAGCATGTCGGCGAAGTTGCCGTTGCCCTCGGCGCGGGCCGCCTCCGCCGCCGCCTCGGTGGTGGTGCCGGGCGGAAGCTGCCGCCCGATCACCCCGCTGAAGATGATGTCGGTGGCGTGGCCGAGCACCTTCGGCCCGATGACGCTGAGCCCGACGCTGGCCAGGGCCAGCGCGA
Organism: Micromonospora sp. CNZ296; assembly: GCF_007827635.1. NCBI lineage: Bacteria > Bacillati > Actinomycetota > Actinomycetes > Micromonosporales > Micromonosporaceae > Micromonospora > Micromonospora sp. CNZ296. The sequence continues at coordinate 57,270 of NZ_VISW01000011.1, read as the reverse complement.
GCACGCCGGTGAGCTGGAGCCGGTACGGCCGCAGCCGTGCCAGCAGCCGGCGTGCCGACGGCCCGAAGTTCATCGCCTTCTCGGCCGGCATGCCCATGCTCATGTGCGGCGGGCCGCCAGCGGGGCGCCGTCCGGCCGGCGGCAGCCGCGTCGGCTCGTTCTTCTGCTGCGGAACCGGTGGCGTCCCGCTGTTCCCCCCGGTCGGCGCGCTCACGCGGCCACCTCCGCCGTCTGCTGCGACGCGACGATCTCGGCGTACGTGGGGCAGCTCTCCAGCAGTTCCTCATGTCGTCCCATCCCGACGACACCCCCGTCCTCGAGCACGATGATCTGGTCGGCGTCGATGATCGTGGAGACCCGCTGGGCCACGATCACCACCGCCGCGTCCGCGGTGACCGGCTTGAGGGCGGCCCGCAGCCGGGCGTCCGTGCCGAGGTCGAGCGCGGAGAAGGAGTCGTCGAAGAGATAGATCTCCGGTTTGCGGACGAGCGCGCGGGCGATGGCCAGGCGTTGCCGCTGGCCGCCGGAGACGTTGGTGCCGCCCTGCGCGATCGGCGCCTCCAGCCCGCCCGGCATCTCGGTGACGAAGTCACGCGCCTGGGCGATCTCCAGCGCGGCCCACAGGTCCGCGTCGGTGGCGTCCGGGTTGCCGTAGCGCAGGTTGCTGGCGACGGTGCCGGTGAACAGGTACGGCCGCTGGGGCACCAGCCCGATCCGCCGCCACAGCTCGTCCGGGGCCAGGTCCCGTACGTCCACGCCGTCGACCAGGACCGCGCCGGCGGTCGGGTCGACGAGCCGGGGGATGAGCGTCAGCAGCGTGGTCTTGCCGGCGCCGGTGGAACCGATGATCGCGGTGGTGCGGCCCGGTTCGGCGCGGAACGAGATGTCGTGCAGCACCGGCGCGCTCGCGCCCGGGTACTGGAATCCGGCGCCGCGTAGTTCCAGTTCGCCGCGGCCGGTGACCTCGGTGACCGGGTCGGTGGCCGGCACCACCGACGAGTCGGTGTCCAGCACCTCCTCGATGCGCTCGGCGCAGACCGCCGCCCGGGGCACCATCATCAGCATGAAGGTGGCCATCATGACCGCCATCAGGATCTGCATCAGGTATTGCAGGAACGCGGTGAGCGCGCCGACCTGGATCTGACCGGAGTCGACCCGTGCCGCGCCGAACCAGAGCACGGCGACGCTGGAGACGTTCAGCACCAGCATCACGATCGGGAAGATCAGCGCCTGGAGCCGTCCGATCCGCAGCGCGGTGGTGGTCAGGTCGGTGTTCGCGACCCGGAACCGGTCGGTCTCGTACGGCTCACGGACGAACGCCCGGACGACCCGGATGCCGGTGATCTGCTCGCGCAGCACCCGGTTGACGGTGTCGATCCGGGTCTGCATGAGCCGGAAGCCCGGCACCATCCGGCAGATGATCAGGCCCAGCGCGACTGCGAGCACCGGTACGCAGACCAGCATCAGCCAGGAGAGCCCGACGTCCTCGCGCAGCGCCATCACCACGCCGCCGACGCTCATGATCGGCGCGGCCACCAGCATGGTGCAGCTCAGCAGCACCAGCATCTGCACCTGCTGGACGTCGTTGGTGTTGCGGGTGATCAGGGACGGCGCTCCGAACCGGGCGACCTCGCGGGCGGAGAAGCTGTTGACGCGGCGGAAGATCGAGCCGCGGACGTCGCGGCCGAACGCCATCGCGGTCTTCGCGCCGAAGTAGACGGCGGCGATCGAACAGGCGATCTGGAGCAGGCTGACCACCAGCATCCACCCGCCCGTACGCAGGATCTGGTCGGTGTCGCCGACGGCGACGCCCCGGTCGATGATGTCGGCGTTCAGGCTGGGCAGGTAGAGCGAGGCGATGGTGCCGACGAACTGGAAGGCCACCACGGCGGCCAGCCATCGTCGGTACGGGTGCAGATGTGAGCGGAGCAGGCGGATCAACACGGATGGCTCCCCGTTGGCGGCTCGGTGTCGGACTCGCTGTCCCGGTTCAACCGACGGAGGTCCCCGTCGGACATGCCGGTGATGATTTCGATCAGGAACTGGCGGATCACCGCCCGGTTGGCGGGGTCGGCGTCGACCGACGTCAACGGCCGGTCGCTGTGGATCATGTCGATGATGGCGCGGGCGTGCTCGCCGCCCTTGTCGGTCAGCGTGAGCCGGACCGTGCGGCGGTCCTCCGGGTCGCGACGTCGGCTGACGAAGCCGTCGCGTTCGAGGGTGTCCACGATGCCGGTGAGCGTGGCGGGCCGGACGAAGCACAGCTCGGCCATTTCTCGGTGGCTCACGTCGCCGGAACGGAGGAGGATCATCAGGACCCGCATGCCGGCGGACGTGAGCCCGTGGTGTTCGGCCAGGTAACGCCCCCAGTGCTGCTCGACGACGTGACCGGCGATCGAGATCAGCCGGCCGAGTGGCGCGTGGTGCAACGCGTCGGGGAAGCGGACGAGCGGGCCCATGTTCACGAGCGTCAGATTAGCTCCCGAACCATCAGGCCCCAAACTATTTCTGAGAATCTCCTCAGCCGCGGTCGGCGCGTGCCCGGGACGGCTCGTCGGGGGCGGTGGCGACGTACTCCCGCATCACCTCGGTGACCTCGCGCAGGAACGCGGTGGTGGCCTCGGCCTGCTCGGGCGTGAGCCGGGCGACCGCCCGGTCGACGCCGACGAGCATCGGGCGCAGCGCCTCCAGCACCTCGCTCACAGCGCTCTCGGTCACCTGGAGGCTGAGTCGCCGCCTGTCGTGCGGGTGGGGGGTCCGGGCGACGTGACCGGCCTGCACGAGCCGGTCGACGAGCGTGGTCGCCGAGGCGGACCGGATGCCGAGCCGGTTGCCCAGTTCCACCGGGCCCAGTGGCTCCGGGCTGGAGACCAGGTGGTCGATCGCCGCGGCGTCGGTGGCGTTGAGGCCCAGGCGGCGGGCCAGCGCGGCCCGGGTGTCACCCGCGATCCGCAGCACGTCGCGCAGCGCGCGGGAGGCCTCGCTGCTCGGCGGCGGGCCCGGCGCGGGCTCTCCGGTTGACGGCACCCCTTCCATGGGATAAAGCTAGCATCTCGGGTAGCTAGAAAATCTAGCTAAAAGGAGGGCGAGATGCGCGGCGACGGGCGCGGACGCTGGTTCGGGCTGCTGGCCATCAGCCTCGGCGTAGCGATGATCATCGTGGACGCCACGATCGTGAACGTCGCGGTGCCGCAGATCATCCGGGACCTCGACATCACCTCCACCGACGCGCAGTGGGTGCAGGAGGCGTACACCCTGGTCTTCGCGGCGCTGCTGCTGGTCGCCGGTCGCTTCGCCGACCGGTCCGGGCGGCGGCGGATGTTCCTCGTCGGCGTCACCGTGTTCGTGGTCGCGAGCGTGCTCGCGGCGCTCGCCGGTTCCGGCGAGACACTCATCGCCTCCCGGGTGCTCCAGGGCGTCGGCGGGGCGATGATGCTGCCCACCTCGCTCTCCCTGCTCAACGCCAACTTCACCGGCCGGGAGAAGGGCATCGCGTTCGCCGTCTGGGGCTCCACGATCGGTGGCGCGGCGGCGCTCGGGCCGCTGCTCGGCGGCTGGCTCACCACCACGTACTCCTGGCGGTGGGCCTTCGGCATCAACGTGCCGGTCGGCCTGGCCGTGATCGTCGCGACGCTCGTGCTCGTGGCCGAGTCCCGCGACGAGCGGGCCGAGCGCGGGCTGGACCTGCTCGGCGCGCTGCTCTCGGTGGTCGGCATGACCGGCGTGGTCTTCGCGCTGATCGAGGGCCGCACCTACGGCTGGTGGGAACGGGAGCGGCCGTTGCGCCTGTTCGGGCTGGACTGGACCGCGTCGATCTCGCCGGTGCCGGTGGCCGCGCTGGTGGGTCTCGTCGCGCTCGGCATCTTCCTGGCCCAGCAGGTACGCCGCAACCGGGCCGGCCGCCCGGCGCTGCTCGACCTGTCGTTGTTCGGCATCGGTTCGTTCCGCAACGGCATCCTGGCCGCCGCGATCGTCAGCCTGGGCGAGTTCGGCCTGCTGTTCGCGCTGCCGCTGTGGTTTCAGAACGTGCTCGGCTACAGCGCCTTCCGAACCGGCCTGGCGCTGCTGCCGCTCGCCGTCGGCAGCTTCCTGGCCAGCGGCATCGGCGCGCCGCTGACCCAGCGCTGGGGCGCGGCCCGGGTGGTCCAGCTCGGCGTGGCCGCCGAACTGGTCGGCGTGGCCGGGCTCGGGTTCGTGGTCGCGCCGGACACCAGTTGGTGGGCGCCGCTGGGCTTCCTGTTCGTGTACGGCGTCGGCGTCGGCCTGGCCACCGCCCAGCTCACCGGCGTCTCGCTGTCGCAGGTGCCGGTACGCCTCAGCGGCCAGGGCTCGGGCCTGCAGAGCACCGCCCGGCAGGTCGGCTCCGCGCTCGGCATCGCGGTGCTCGGCACCGTGCTCTTCGCCGGTCTCGGCGGGATCCTCGGCGACCGCCTGGCCGACCAGCCCGGACTCACCCCGGTCCAGCGGGACCAGGTGGTGAGCGCGGTCAAGGAGAGCGCCGGTGCGGCGATCACCGGGTTGGCGGCGGACCCGCGTACCGCCCCGATCGCGGAGGAGGCGAAGCAGGCGTTCTCCGACGCCACCAGGTACGCGGCCTTCGCGGGCGCCGGGTTCCTCCTGATCGGCCTGGTCGCCTGCCTGCGCCTGCCGACGGTGCGCCACGAGGAGACCGGGGAGTCCCCGCCCGCCGAGGCGGAGCCGTCCCGGGCCTGAGCCGCGTCCCCGCCGGGGCCGTCCCGGCCGGGCCTGCCGTCGGGTCATCCGCCGAGGGCGACCGCCAGCGCCGCGGCCACGAAGACGACCTGGAGCACCGTACGGACGCCGAGCGGCGTCACCGGGCGGCCGGCGAGCGTGAGGTGACGCCGCGCTGCGGACACGTTCGCCGGGAACATGGCGAGCATCAGCAGCACCAGCCCGGCCGCAGCCGGGCGCGCGGTGGCCGGGAACAGCAGGGCGAGCGCGCCGGCGAGTTCCAGCACGCCGGTGACTGTGACCAGCAGGCCGGGCCGGGGCAGCGACGGCGGGACCATCGCGATCAGGTCGGCCCGGCGGGACGCGAAGTGGGCCACGCCGGTCAGCACGAACATCAGCGCCAGCCCCACCCGCAGCGCGGGGTGCCACCCGTCCAGGGCGTCCACGCCGAGCAGGCCGGCGATCCGGGCCAGCGCGGTGCCGGCGAGGAGTGCGATCAGGGGTGCCATTGTCGATCCCTCCGACGATCATCTTGTCGATGACAAGATTGCGCGCCACGCGCCATCTTGTCAATGACAAGTTAGGATGACGGCATGGCCTCGTACCACCACGGCGACCTCCGCCGCGTCCTGCTGAGCACCGCGGCCGAGGCGATCGCCGAGTCCGGGCCGGCCGCGCTGAGCCTGCGTGAACTGGCCCGGCGCGCCGGCGTCTCGCACGCCGCGCCCGCGCACCACTTCGGCGACAAGGCCGGGCTGCTCACCGCGCTCGCCACCCAGGGCTTCGACCTGCTCGCCGACGCGTTGCGGCAGGCCGGGGACGACCTGCTCGACACCGGCGTGGCCTACGTCGGGTTCGCGGTGCGGCACCGCGCGCACTTCGACGTCATGTTCCGGCCCGAGCTGTACCGGGCCGACGCCCCGGAGCTGGTCGCCGCCCGCGCCCGGTCGGGGGATGTGCTGCGCGAGGGGGTGGCCCGGCACACCGGTCGGGAGCCGGACGCGGACGCGCTCGCCGCCTGGTCGATCGTGCACGGCTTCGCCACGCTCTGGCTCTCCGGCGCGCTGCCACCACGGGTGGGCGACGACCCGGAGGCCGCCGCCCGCACCGTGATCAGGCGGTTGTTCGACTGAGCCGGCGGGCCGGTCGGGGCGTCACCAGCTCGTGGGCAGCGGCATCCCCTCGGTGTACCCGGCGGCGCTCTGCACGCCGACGAGCGCCCGCTCGTGGAACTCCTCCAGGCTGCGCGCCCCCGCGTACGTGAACGCGCTGCGTACGCCGGAGATGATCTCGTCGATCAGGTCCTCGACGCCGGGCCGGTTCGGGTCCAGATACATCCGGGCCGAGGAGATGCCCTCCTCGAAGATCGCCTTGCGGGCCCTGTCGAACGCGCTGTCCTCGGCCGTACGGGCGCTCACCGCACGCGACGACGCCATGCCGAAGCTCTCCTTGTAGCGCCGCCCGTCGGCGTCGGTGTAGAGGTCGCCGGGGGACTCGTAGGTGCCGGCGAACCAGGAGCCGATCATCACGTTCGAGGCGCCCGCCGCGAGCGCCAGCGCCACGTCCCGCGGGTGGCGTACGCCGCCGTCGGCCCAGACGTGCCGCCCCAGCGAGCGGGCCGCCGCCGCGCAGTCGAGCACGGCGGAGAACTGCGGGCGGCCCACGCCGGTCATCATCCGGGTGGTGCACATCGCACCCGGTCCGACGCCGACCTTCACGATGTCCGCGCCCGCGTCGACCAGGTCGCGTACGCCGTCGGCGGTCACCACGTTCCCGGCCGCCACCGGCACCGGCGGGTCCAGCCGGCGGACCGCCCGCAGCGCCTGGAGCATCCGCTCCTGGTGCCCGTGCGCGGTGTCCACCACGAGCGTGTCCACCCCGGCCTCCAGCAGCGCGGCGGCCTTGCCGGTGACGTCGCCGTTGATGCCCACTGCGGCGGCGATCCGCAGCCGCCCCCGGTCGTCCACTGCGGGCTTGTAGAGCGTGGCGCGCAGAGCGCCCTGCCGGGTCAGCACCCCGATCAGGCGTCCGTCTCCGTCCACCACCGGCGCGAGCCGCCGCCGGCCCGCCGACAGCCGGTCGAATCCGGTACGCGGGTCCGCGTCCGCCGGAACGGTGTGCAGCTCGGTCGACATCACGTGCCGGAGCTGGGCGAAGCGGTCCACCCCGACGGTGTCCGCCTCGGTCACCACACCCATCGGCCGGCCGTCCGCGTCGACCACGACCACCGCGCCGTGCGAACGCTTGGGCAGCAGGTGGATGGCGTCGCCGACGGTGTCGGTCGGGCCGAGCGTGATCGCCGTGTCGTGCACCAGGTGCCGCTGCTTGACCCAGCCGACCACGTTGGCGACGACCTCGATCGGGATGTCCTGCGGGATCACCGCCACCGCGCCGCGCCGGGCCACGGTCTCGGCCATCCGCCGGCCCGCGACGGCTGTCATGTTCGCCACCACGAGCGGGATCGTGGTGCCGGTCCCGTCGGTGGTGGCCAGGTCGACGTCGAGCCGGGAGCCCACCTCGGAACGGTTGGGCGCCATGAAGACGTCGTTGTAGGTCAGGTCGTGCGCGGGGACCGCGCCGTGAAGGAACCGCACCCGGCCATCATTCCCGCCCGGCGGCGCTCCCGCCCCCGGTGGTGGCTCAGACCACCCGGCCCCGCGCTGTTAAGAAGGGGCCCCTTCTCTACCTCAGGCGTTAAGAAGGGGCCCTTCCTTACACCTCAGGCGATGGTGCAGATCGCCGCGCCGGCGGTGATCACCGCGCCGACCTCGGCGGCGAGCCCGCTGACAGTGCCGGCCTTGTGCGCGTGCAGCGGCTGCTCCATCTTCATCGCCTCCAGCACCACGACCAGCTCGCCCTCGGCCACCTCGTCGCCGTCGGCGACGGCGATCTTCACGATCGTGCCCTGCATCGGGGAGGTGAGCGTGTCACCGCTGACCGCGGCACCCGCCTTGCCTCCGCCACCCCGGCGGGCCGGCTTCTTCGCGGCGGGCGCGGCTGCCGCCGTACCCGCGCCGAGCCCGGCGGGGAGGACGACCTCCAGCCGCTTGCCGCCCACCTCGACCACGACGGTCTCGCGCTCGGCCGGCTCGTCGGCGGCGCCGGCGGTGGCGGTGAAGGCCGGTACGGTGTTGTCCCACTCGGTCTCGATCCACCGGGTGTGCACGGTGAACGGCTCGGCGGTGAACGCCTCGTCGCGGATCACCAGGCGGTGGAAGGGCAGCGCCGTGGCCATGCCGTCGACCACCATCTCGTCGAGCGCCCGGCGGGCCCGCTCCAGCGCCTCGGTACGCGTCTCGCCGACGATGATCACCTTGGCCAGCAGCGAGTCGAAGTTGCCGCCGATCACGTCGCCGGCCGAGATGCCGGTGTCCACCCGCACGCCCGGCCCGGAGGGCAGGCGCAGGGCGGTGACGGTGCCCGGTGCGGGCAGGAAGTTGCGGCCCGGGTCCTCGCCGTTGATGCGGAACTCGATGGCGTGCCCGCGCGGCGTCGGGTCCTCGGTGAAGCGCAGCTTCTCCCCGTCGGCGATGCGGAACTGCTCGCGGACCAGGTCGATGCCGGCGGTCTCCTCGGTCACCGGGTGCTCGACCTGGAGCCGCGTGTTGACCTCCAGGAACGAGATCGTGCCGTCCACGCCGACCAGGTATTCCACGGTGCCGGCACCGTGGTAGCCGGCCTCCCGGCAGATGGCCTTGGCGCTGTCGTGGATCTGGGCCCGCTGGGCGTCGGTGAGGAACGGCGCGGGCGCCTCCTCGACCAGCTTCTGGTGCCGGCGCTGAAGCGAGCAGTCCCGGGTGCCCACCACGATCACGTTGCCGTGCTGGTCGGCCAGTACCTGCGCCTCGACGTGGCGCGGCTTGTCCAGGTAGCGCTCGACGAAGCACTCGCCGCGGCCGAACGCGGCGACCGCCTCGCGGGTGGCCGACTCGAACAGGTGCGGGATCTCCTCCATGGTGCGGGCGACCTTGAGGCCGCGCCCGCCACCGCCGAAGGCGGCCTTGATGGCGACCGGCAGGCCGTGGTCGACGGCGAACGCCATCACCTCGTCGGCGTTGCCCACCGGGTCCGGGGTGCCGGGCACCAGCGGCGCGCCGGCGCGCTGCGCGATGTGCCGGGCGGTCACCTTGTCGCCCAGGTCGCGGATCGCCTGCGGGGTGGGGCCGATCCAGGTCAGCCCGGCGTCGATGACGGCCTGGGCGAAGTCGGCGTTCTCGGAGAGGAAGCCGTAGCCGGGGTGCACCGCGTCCGCGCCGGAGCGGGCCGCCACGTCGATCAGCTTGTCGATGCGCAGGTAGCTGTCCGCGGCGGTGTCGCCGCCGAGGGCGTACGCCTCGTCGGCGAGCGTGGCGTGCAGGGCGTCCCGGTCGGAGTCCGCGTAGACGGCGACGCTGGCCAGCCCGGCGTCGCGGCAGGCGCGGATGACGCGGACGGCGATCTCGCCGCGGTTGGCGATGAGAACCTTGCGCACCTTGTGGCTCCTCCCGGGAGGTCGTTGCCGGGAGTTTAGCGGCCGAGCTGCGGAGCCTAACGATCGCTCAGTGTGGGATGCGGCACTGTAGTCAAACTTGGTTATTACGCTTGTCCCGTGTCGGCGACGCGGATGATGATTCTCGGCCTGGTCAGGTGGATGCAGCCGGTGCACGGCTACGACGTGCGCCGCGAACTGCTCAGTTGGAGCGCGGACAAGTGGGCGAACGTGCAGCCCGGCTCGATTTACCACGCGCTGCGCAAGCTCACCGACGAGGGCCTGCTGCGGACCGTCTCGGTCGAGCAGGTGGGCGCCCGTCCGGCGCGCACCACGTACGAGGTGACGGCGAAGGGGGAGGACGAGTTCGAGACGCTGCTGCGGGCGCAGTGGTGGCAGGTCCAGGAGCCGCCCGATCCGTTCGTCGCGGCGTTCTCCTTCCTGCCGGCGATGCCCCGCGACGAGGCCGCAGCGGCGCTGCGCAACCGGGCGAACCTGCTGCGGGCCGGGGTGGAGTCGATGCGGGCCTCGCTCGACTCGGACTGGGTGCGCACCCGCAAGCCGGTGCACGTCGGGTGGATGTTCGAGCTGTGGCTGGCCCGCGCCGAGGCGGAGACGGCCTGGTGCGAGCGGATCGCGGAGCGGATCGAGTCGGGAGTGTCGTACCTGCCCGATGGGATGGAGCAGGCCGAGGGCTGGTCGGGCTGGTCCGACGGATCACGGTGACACGACATAATCAACGTTGACCAAAAGAGCTATATCGCGTTAGCCTCAGCGGGAATCGCGGGGGATTCGTGCGTCCTCGCGGACGATCGGCGGCCGCTCAGGTCCGCCCGGACGACCAGGAGCAGAAATGATCGAGACCAGGGGGTTGCGGAAGTCGTACCGCTCCCGCGCGGGTCGCGAGACGAAGACCGTGGACGCTGTCCGCGGCGTCAACCTCGACGTGGCGGCGGGGGAGATCTTCGGCTTCCTCGGGCCCAACGGCGCCGGCAAGACCACCACGCTGCGGATGCTCGCCACCCTCATCGAGCCGGACGGTGGCGAGGCCACTGTGGCCGGCGCCGACCTGCGCAAGGACCCGGCCGAGGTGCGCCGCCGGATCGGTTACGTCGCACAGGGCGGTAGCACCTGGGACGAGTCGAGCGCCCGTGAGGAGCTGGTCCTCCAGGCCCGCCTCTACGGCATCGGCAAGGCCGAGGCGCACCGCCGCGCCGAGCGCGCGCTCGAAGCGTTCCAGCTCGCCGAGTACGCCGACCGCAAGTGCAAGACCTACTCCGGCGGTCAGCGCCGGCGCGTCGAGATCGCGCTCGGCATCATCCACGAGCCGAAGATCGTCTTCCTGGACGAGCCGACCACCGGCCTCGACCCGCAGAGCCGCGCGCACATGTGGGACGAGATCCGCCGGCTGCGCACCGAGGGGATGACCGTCTTCATCACCACGCACTACCTGGACGAGGCGGACGCGCTCTGCGACCGCATCGCGATCATGGACCACGGCGAGGTGGTCGCCGAGGGCACACCGGCCGAGCTGAAGCGGGAGATCTCCGGCGAGGTGGTGATCGTCGGCCTGGACGCGCCGAGCACCCCGCGCGCCGCCGAGCTGCTCGACACCGAGGCGTACGTGAGCAAGCTGGAGACCGTCGACGAGGGCGGCCTGCGTCTCTACGTCGACGAGGGCGCCACCGCCATCCCGCAGGTGCTGCGCCGCCTCGACCACGCCGGGCTGGACCTGCGCTCGATCGAGCTGCACCGCCCCAGCCTGGACGACGTCTTCCTCACCAAGACCGGCCGCTCGCTGCGCGAGTCCTGACCCCCGGAGAAGCTGTCATGAAACTCGCCCGCGACACCTGGCTGATCTTCCAGCGCCAGACGCAACTGCTGCTGCGCAACCCGGTATGGATCTTCGTCGGCGTCTTCCAGCCGGTGATGTACCTGCTCCTGTTCGCCCCGCTGCTCAAGCCGGCGCTGAACGCGCCCACCCAGGCCGCCGCGTACAAGATCTTCGTGCCCGGCCTGCTCGTGCTGCTGGCCATCTTCGGCGGCCTGTTCCAGGGGTTCGGCCTGATCGCCGAGCTGCGCGCCGGCGTGATCGAGCGCTCCCGGGTCACCCCGGTCAGCCGGCTCGCCCTGCTGCTCGGCCGCTCGCTGCGCGACGTCGTCTCGCTGATCGCGCAGGCGATCATCATCACGCTGCTGGCGCTCGCGTTCGACCTGCGCGTGTTCATCGGCAACCTGCTCCTGGCGTACCTGATGCTCGCCCTCATCGCGCTGATGACCTCGGCCGTCTCCTACGGCATCGCGCTCAAGGTCAAGAGCGAGGACGCGCTCGCCCCACTGATGAACACAGTCGCGCAGCCGGTGCTGCTGCTCTCCGGCATCCTGCTGCCGCTCACCTTCGCCCCCGGCTGGCTCCAGGGCGTGGCCAAGTGGAACCCGTTCTCCTGGGCGGTCGAGGGCACCCGTGCGCTGTTCAACGGCGACCTCGGCAACGACCGCGTCTGGCAGGGCCTCGGCATCATCGCGGTGCTCGCCGCCGCAGGCGTGTTCTGGGCCGCCCGCCAGTTCGCCCGCAGCGTCCGCTGAGCAGGGGAGACCTACCTCTCAGCAGGGGCGGGGCACCGGCCGGGCGCGCGTAGCGTAAGGCTGGTGCCCCGCCTCACCCGTGACCGGATCACCTGGCTGACCTACGCCCAGCTCGGTCTGTGGGGCTTCTTCCTCTACGGGTTCGGCCCGGTCGTACCCCTGCTCCGCGACGAACAGGGCACCAGCGCCGCCGTCGCCGGCCTGCACAGCACCGGCATCGCCGTGGGCGCGCTCGCCGGCGGCGCGCTGTTCGCCCCGGTCGCCCGCCGCCTCGGCCGCGGCCCGGCCATCTGGCTCGGCCTCGCCGGTGTCGCTGCCGGAGTCACCGCGCTCGGCCTGCTCCGCCCGCTGCCGGCCACGCTCGCCTCCGTCGCGGTCATCGCCACCTTCGGCATGATGGTCGTCAGCGGCGTCAGCGTGGTGCTCACCGCCCGGCACGGACCCGCCGCCCCCGCCGCGCTCACCGAGGCCAACGCGGCCTGCGCCGGCATGGGCATCCTGGCGCCGCTGACCATCGGCGCCACCGTCGACGCCGGTCTCGGCTGGCGACCGCTGATGGCCGTCGAGGTCGGGCTGATCGCGCTCGTCGCGCTCGCCGCCCTGACCTTCCGGGTACGCGGGCCGAAAACCGCCCCCGCTGACGCGGCTGCCGGCACACCCGTCCCCGTGGCAGCCTCCACCCGGGTGCCCGCCGTCCCCGCCCTCGGGGTTTCCGAGGCCGTCGTGCCTGCTCCCGTCGTCCCCGGTCCCGTGGTGCCTGCTCCCGTCGTCCCCGCTCCTGCCGTCCCGGCTTCGGTCGTTCCCGCTCCTGCCGTGCCCGCTTTGGTTGTTCCCGCCTCCGGTGCCGTCGAGGCCGTCGCCACCGATTCCTCCGTCCGGGCCTCGGCCGTTCCCGCCTCCGGGGAGCCCGTTTCCTCCTTCGGCTCCGGTGCGGCGGGGCGGCTGCCGCGTGCGTACTGGATCGCCTGGGTTCTGATGTCCGTCACCGGGTCGATCGAGGTCTGCCTGTCGTTGTGGACCGCCGACGTGCTGCGGACCCATGCCGGGCTGAGCGCGGGCGGGGCGTCGGCGGCGGTCGCTGCGATCGTCTGCGGCATGTTCGCCGGCCGGCTCGCCGGTGGCCGGGCCGCGTTGCGCTGGGCGCCGGTGCCGCTGCTGCTCGGCGCGCTCACCGTCTCGATGGCCGGGTTCGCGCTGTTCTGGGGCAGCACCGTCGGCTGGCTCGCGGTCACCGGGCTGGTCGTGCTCGGGCTCGGCAACGCGCTGCACTACCCGTTGGCGATCTCGATCGCGCTGGCCGTCGCCGGTCCGGCTGCGGACAAGGCGGCGGGCTGGTCCGCGTACTCGATGGGTGTGGGTTTCGGGATCGCGCCGGTGGCGCTCGGATGGGTGGCCGACGGCGTCGGCCCGCACCCGGCGTTCCTGCTGCTGCCCGCGTTCATCGCGGTGGCGGTGCTGCTGACCGTACGGCTGGGCCGTGCCCTCCCCGCGCCGGTCCGCGCGGCTTGATCGACTCCACCTCGGCGAGGTGGCGGTATCCGGTGCTCAGGGATGCCGCCACTTCGGGGAGGTTGTGTTCGGTCGGCTCAGAGCGTCCGGGCGAGTGTGAGGTCGTCGGCGGTGGGTGTCATGGCCGCCGTGCGCTGCCTGTTTGGTGCGGGTGGCTTGATCGACTCCATGTCGGCGAGGTGGCGGTATCCGGTGCTCAGGGATGCCGCCACTTCGGGGAGGTTGTGTTCGGCTGGCTCAGCGCGCCCGGGCGAGTGTGAGGTCGTCGGCGGTGGGTGTCATGGCCGCCGTGCGTTGCCTGTTTGGTGCGGGTGGCTTGATCGACTCCATGTCGGCGAGGTGGCGGTATCCGGTGCTCAGGGATGCCGCCACCACGGCGAGGTTGTGTTCAGTCGGCTCAGAGCACCCGGGCGAGCGTGACCCCGTCGGCGATCGGCAGCATGACCGCCTCGACCCGGACGTCCGCGATGACCGCGTCGTTGAACGCGGCGATCGCCCGGTCGTCGGCGTTGCGCGGGGCGAGCACCCGGCCGTCGCGCAGCGTGTTGTCGACGGCGATCACCGCGCCGGGACGCATGCGGGGCACCAGCTCGTCCCAGTAGATCGGGTAGCCGACCTTGTCCGCGTCGATGAAAGCGAAGTCCAGGTAACGCTCGCGGGGCAGTTCGCGCAGCGTCTCCGCGGCCGGGCCGATGCGCAGCTCGATGCGGTCCTGCACACCGGCGCGCTGCCAGTAGCGCCGGGCCACGCCCGTGTACTCCTCGGAGATGTCGAAGCAGGTCAACCGGCCGTCCTCGGCCAGCCCTCGGGCGATGGCCAGCGAGGAGAGGCCGGTGAACGTGCCGACCTCGACCGCCTGCCGTACGCCGAGCAGCCGGGTCAGGAACGTCAGGAACGCGGCCTGTTCGGGCGCGACCTGCATGACCGCCTCGGCGGGCAGGGCCGCCCGGGTCTCCTCGGCCAGCTCCTGGACGATCTCGTCCGGGGCGGACCCGTGGGCCACCAGGTAAGCGTGCAGTTCCGGGGTGAGCGGCAGCGGCTTCGTGGTCATGTCCGGACGTTAGCCGAGATGTTCGATCTCCTGGCCCCCGGGCGCGATCTTCGTCCACAGGTCGACGATGCTCAGCTCCACCTCGGCGAGCAGCCGGCGCAGCAACGGCAGGGACAACCCCACCACCGTGCCCGGGTCACCCTCGATCCCGGTCAGGAACGCCCCGCCCAGCCCGTCGATGGTGAACGCGCCCGCCACGGCCAGCGGCTCGCCCGTCGCCACGTACGCGGCGATCTCGTCGTCGCTGACATCCGCGAAGTGCACGGTGGTCGAGGCGACGGCCTCGGCGCGGGACTCGTGGGTCACGTCGATCAGGCAGTGCCCGGTGTGCAGGACACCGCTGTGCCCGCGCATCCGCTGCCACCGCCGGGTGGCGTCCGCCGCGTCATCGGGCTTGCCGAGGATCTCGCCGTCGAAGGCGAGTACCGAGTCACAGCCGAGCACCAGCGTGCGCTCGTCCGGCGAGGGCCGCAGCCGATCACGTACCGCCTGCGCCTTCAGCCGGGCCAGCTCCAGGCACAGATCCTCGGCCCGATCGCTCACCACCTGCGACTCGTCCACGCCGCTGACCAGCACGTCCGGCTCGATCCCGGCGGCCTGGAGCAACTTGCGGCGGGCGGGAGACTGCGAGGCGAGCACGAGGCGCACCGGTACGGAGGTCGACACCCCGCCGACGCTACCGGCTGACCCTCGGCGGCGGGTCGTCGGCACGTCGGCGGCGCCGCCAGAACAGGTACCCGCCGCCCGCCGCCACCAGCACACCGAGCGTGGCGAGCCCGCGTACGGTCGCGCTGCCGTCGTCGCCCTTGTCGGGTGCTGCCTCCGCTGACGCCGGTGGCGTGACGTTGGAGGACTCGAAGCCGAGCGGGGGAACGTCGGCGGTGAGCGCGGCGACCAGGTCGATCACGCCGTAGCCGTACTGGTCGTCGCGGCCGGGTGGCCCCTTGTCGACGGCGGTGGCGGTCAGCCGGTGGGCGACTTCCTGGGCAGGGAGGTTGGGGTACTTGGAGCGGATGAGAGCAGCAGCCCCGGCAACGATCGCAGTCGCATCCGACGTGCCGGTGCCGACTCGATAGCCCTTGTTGAGTCCGGTGCTATAGATGTCAACAGCCGGCGCTACGACATCAATTTCTGGCCCGGTGACTGAGATGTCAGCATGGTTTCCCTGTCGATCAATTCCGCCGACAGCGATCACGCCTGGCTCGCGAGCGGGGTAGCCAACGAGCGGGGATTTGGAAGTGTTGCCGGCTGCCGCGACGACAACGATGTCGGCGCTAAGTGCAGCCCTGACTGCTTGTTGTAGCTCAATATCAGCCCCGGCTGTCAGCGATACGCTGATTACCTGAGCGTGGTTTTCGATCGCGTAGCGAATGGCCATTGCGAGGGCGGCGGATGTGCCGTCCTCGTGAGCTGGAGACGTGTAGATCGGCAATATCTTCGCCTGCGGGGCTATGCCAAGGGCGCTGTGGGTGTTTTGTCCATTGGCCGCTATTAACCCGGCCATGCCAGTTCCGTGTCCGTCCTTATCTTGTTGCCCGTTTCCGGAGCCGCCCGGAATAACGTCGGTGCCTGGCATCAAGTTGTTCGCAAGGTCTGGATGCGTGGTCACTCCGCTGTCAGGAACAGCAACAACAACACGCTCGCCGCGGCTGATGGTGTGTGCTTTGGATGCTTGCAGGTATTGCAGGTGCCACTGGTTTGACTGCCCTCCAAGAGGGCTGCCGCCTATATGGAAAGAGCTGGCCATTAGCAGGACGGCAGATGCAACAGCTTGGAGTCGCGGCATGTTCAACGAGGAAGGCCGATTGCCGGACCCGGGTCTATCGGCCCCTCATCTTCGGGTGCCTGTACAACGGGATCGACCCCCTCGCTAGTCCTCCACGGATTATCGGAGTCCCAGGTGCCTTCCTCGTCCGGCTTCTTGGATGCCCTCTTTAGAGGCCCGAAGCTGCCGGATCCTGCTGTAGTGGGACTGCCGCCGAGAGGATGCAGGTTCGTAGCGTTAATGTGCTGCGCATTCCGCCCCGCTCCTGGTCGGGATCCCGCCCCTCCAGTGGGAGCTGTCCCGGCTGCTCCGCCACCAATGACGCCGCCCACGGGATTTACCCTACGAGGACCGCCGCTGGTCGGTTGAGCCAAGCCCGGAGGAATGTTGCCGCCTATCAGCCCTCCTATTGGTGCTGAGCGTGTAGGGCTGGCAGGTGGGACGGATCCAGATATCGGACTTCCTTGCATCTGATTCGGGCGCGGAGGTCCTGGCCTTACCGAAGGAGGCAGCACAGGGTTGATGCCTGTGGCCGATGGAGTGCTTGGCAGAGCGGTCGGAGGGCTTGGCAAGGCCGGAGATGGAGGCGGTGGATTCACTACGCTGCCCACGCCGCCCAATATCGGACCAGTGCTGGGCGCTGGAAGCATGGGCGTGGTCTGGGTGGTAGTGCGCGGCGGGTTCGTCCTAGCAGGAGGGGTTGCCGGTAGTGGTACCGCAATAATCGGCGGGATCACGGGTGCGACAACCTCCGTCCCAGGCCGCGCGGAAATGTCATCTACCTTTGGTACCGGCTTCGGTGGTGGCTGGCGAAGCATGACCTGGGCGTGCTGGAGTTCGCCGCTCAGTCCCGTCATCAGTCCGCGCGCCCGGACGTTCAACTGCTCCAAGTCGTCGTCCGTCACCGGGGGACGTTCCGGCAACCGGCTGCCCGCCACCGCCTTCGGGTCGGCGATCGTCGCCTCGTACGCCTGCTTCTGCCGCAGCTTCTTCGCGTACTCCTCGTGCAGCGGCTGCAGTTCGGCCCGCGCGCTGCCGATGGCGCGGGCGGCGGCCGCCAACGCGTCGTAGTTCGCGGCGGCGGCGTCGTGGGTGCGCTGCACGCGGTCGATGAGCTGGTCGAGTTCGGCGATGTACGCCCGCGCGGCGGTGTTGGTCTCCGGCGGCCACGCCTCGGCCAGACCGCGCCGGTATTCCCGAAGGCGGCTCAGGTGGGCCAGGGCGAGGTCGCAGACCTTGCGCCAGCCGGCCACCTGCTTCCACTGGCCGGCGGTGTCCTGGTCCTGCACGCACGCCCACATGCTGAGGACGTCCATCAGCCGCCAGTCGGTCAGCCCGGAGGTGCGTCCGCTGCCCCGTTCGATCACGGCAGGATCACCCGGCTCTGTTCGGGGGCGGTGGGGTCGGCCAGTGGCGGCATCGGGCGGGCGACGGTGCTCGACGGCCCGGCGAGCGCTCGTTCGACGTCGGCCACTCGGGCGGAGGAGAACGCGTCGGCGTCGCCGTAGTGGGCGGCGATCCGTCCGGCGGCGTCGGCGAGGCGGCCGGTCGCCGGTGCGAGATCCCACACGGCGCTCACCGCGGCGGTCTGGGTGTCGTGGTGGGCCTGGAGGAACTGGACCAGCTCGATGAAGGCGTCGGCCGGGTTGGGCACCGGCGCCTTCATGTCGTCGGCGATGTAGGACAGGTGCGGCGAGTAGTTGCGCGTCACCTCGTCCTGGAGGCGGTCGGCGAACTCCCGCATCTGCCGGATGTCGGCCTCGATGCCGCCGTAGCCGCGCAGCCAGCCGGCTGGCTGGTTGTCCTCCGGGATCATCGGAGCCTCCTGCCCGTCACCACACGGTTTCCCTGAGTGAGGTTAATGGCTCGACGCTGATCCCGGCAGCCCCGCCCCGTCGCCGCGGGCGGGAGGTGAGGTCAGCGGGGGAGGCCGGAGGCCCGCCACGCGCCGGGCCCCGCGACGGGCCCGGCCAGGGCGGGGCGTGCGCTGCGCGCCCACTGCGACACGGGGGGCGGCGCGGCGGCCTGGGCCGGGCGGGTGCGGACCACGATCGCGCCGACCAGAGCGGCCAGCTCCTCGGCGGTGGGCACGCCACGGACGATCCGGAACAGCGGCTCCTCGGCAGACATGACCCAAGGGTACGCGTCGCGAATTCGACCTTCGCCGTACAGTGGCGTGCCGACGGTGTGGGCGTCGCAGCGGCCGGGTACGGTTTCTGCGATGTCGAACGCGCTCCCCCAACTCGTCGCCGACCGATACCGGCTTCTCACGCCGCTCGGTCAAGGCGGCATGGGCCGCGTCTGGAAGGCGCGGGACGAGGTGCTGCACCGGGACGTGGCCATCAAGGAACTGGTCCCGCCCCCCGGCCTCACCCCGGAGGAGCGCCGCGAGATGCGTGAGCGCTCGCTGCGTGAGGCGCGGGCGATCGCCCGGCTCAACAACGTCAACGTGGTCCGCATCTTCGACGTGCTGCGCACCGACGGCGATCCGTGGATCGTCATGGAGTACGTGGCGTCGAAGTCGTTGCAGGACACCATCGCCGAGGACGGCCCGGTCTCGGTGGCGAAGGCGGTCGAGATCGGCCTCGGCGTGCTGAACGCGTTGAAGGCCGCGCACAAGGCCGGGATCATGCACCGCGACGTCAAGCCGGGCAATGTGCTGCTCGGCGAGGACGGCCGCGTGGTGCTCACCGACTTCGGCCTGGCCACCATCCCCGGCGACCCGAACGTGACGCGCACCGGCATGGTGCTGGGCTCGCCCGCGTACATCTCGCCGGAGCGCGCCCGCGACGGCACTGCCGGCCCGGAGGCGGACCTCTGGTCGCTCGGCGCCACGCTCTACGCGGCGGTCGAGGGCAAGTCGCCGTACGCGCGCCCGTCGGCGATCGCCACGCTCGCCGCGCTCGCCACCGAGCCGATGCCGCCGCCGCGCAACGCCGGGCCGCTCAAGCCGGTGCTCCAGGGCCTGCTGCGCAAGGACCCGGACGAGCGGATCACCGCCGAGGTGGCCGAGCGCATGCTGCGCAAGGCCGCCGGCCGGCGGGCCAAGAGCATCTCGCTGCTGGACGGCGTACGCCGGCCCGGGCCGAACGGTCCGCGCGTGCCGCGCCCGCCGCTGGTGCCCGCGCCGCGCCCGGCCGACCAGGCCGAACGCGCCGCGTCCGGGGTCGCCGCAACCGGGGGTACGGCGGCAGCCGCCGACCCGACGGCGAAGGTGCCGGCGCCCACCTCGGACGCCGGGCCCACCGCGAAGGTGACCCCGCCGCCCGCCGACCCGACGGCGAAGCTCGACCCGGCGCCCTCGACCGACGAGACGCTTGTGGACGACGAGGCCCGGGTGGACGGCGTCGACCCGGCGCTGGACGAGACGCGGCTCGACGGCGAGCCGGTCACCGACACCCCGGCACCGGTGAGCCCGGCCGCGTCCGGCTCCGCGCCGGTCAGCCCGGCTCCGGCTTCAGCCGATCCCGCGCCGTCGACCGGCCGGGCGACGGTGCTGCCGGTCGAGAAGTCCGCGCCCAACCGGCGCAACCTGCTGATCGGCGCACTGGTCCTGCTGCTGCTCGTCGGCCTGGTGGTGGCCGTGCCGCTGCTGAACAACGGTGACGACGGCGACGGCGGTGAGCCGACGGCCGGCACCTCGGCGTCGGTGGCGCCGCCGCCCGCGCCGAGCGAGAGCGCGTCGCCGAGCGCCCCGGCGGCGTCGGCCAGCCCCACGCCGTCGGCCAGCCCGTCGGCGTCCGGGGCCGCGTTGCCGGCCGGCTGGCGCCTCTACACCGGCCCGAACGGCTTCAAGGTGCCGATCCCGGAGAACTTCCAGGCGCGGGTCGGCGGGGACAACGTCGTGCTCTACGAGGTCGGCGGCAGCCGGCGGGTGCTGTTCATCCAGTGGACGTCCGATCCGAAGCCCGACGCGTACACCGACTGGCAGAAACAGGAGCCGTACCGCGCGTCGCGTGTGCGGGGCTACAAGCTGGTCGGCATCACCAAGTGCGACGGCTACTACCGCACCTGCGCCGACTGGGACTGGCTGGAGACGCGCAACGGCGACACCCGCTTCCACGTCCGCAACCGGGGTGTGGCGACCGCCGGCAACCGGGGCTTCGCGTTGCGCTGGGAGGTGCCCGCGAAGGACTGGGACGCCAACCTGGCCAACTGGGAGATCATCACCAAGGGCTTCGTGCCGGACCGCAAGAACTGACCGGGAATCCCGCGGTTACGAAACTCGCTCGCATGGCTTTCCGTCGTCGGGGGTATGAATCCCTCCGACGACGGAAGGAGGCGCGACATGGGTTACCGACGGAGGTACACCGGCCCGCGGCTGGCACTGTGGATGCTCGTGGCGCTCGGCGACGTCGTACTGCTCCTGATCAGCGCCGGCCTGTCCGCGCCGGTCGCGGTCCTCGGCGTGCTGACGCTCACTGTCGCCGGTGTGGCGGCGTGGCGCCTGATGCGCCGGACGCCGGTGCCCGTCCCGGCCACCGCGCGCCGCAGAGCCTGACCTCGGGTACGACGACAGCGGGACCGCCCCGAGACGAGGCGGTCCCATTGCTTTCGCGCGCCGGTCAGGTGTTGTTGGCAAGCGCGATCAGCCGGCTGCGGTCACCGTTCCAGTAGTTGCGGTCGACGTTGCCGCTGATCCCGGAGACGGAGCCGGTGCTGGTGTACTGCCAGAAGCTCCAGAACGGGGCGCCGGCCGGCAGGGTGCCCGGCGCGCTGGCCCAGCGGGCGAGCCACAGCGGGTGGTTGGCCCACGGGCCGGTCCAGCTGCCGGTGCACTGGTTCCACCAGCTCGTTGTGGTGTAGATGACCGCGTACCGGCCGGTGCGGGAGCGGTAGGTGTTCAGGAAGTCCTGGATCCAGTTGCGCATGCCGGTGGTGCTCAGGCCGTAGCAGTAGCCGCCGCTGTACGGGTTGCCCTCGATGTCCAGCGCGGCGGGAAGCGTACGGCTGTCGGCCGACCAGGCGCCACCGTTGCTGGCCAGGTAGTTGGCCTGGGTGGAACCGGCGGAGATGTTCGGCCGGGCGAAGTGGTACGCCCCGCGGATCACCCCGGCGTTGTACGCGTTGACGTAGTTCGCGTTGAAGTTCGGGTCCTTGTAGCTCGTACCCTCGGTGGCCTTGATGAAGGCGAATTGGATGCCCGAGTTGCGCACGCTGGTCCAGTTGATGCTGCCCTGGTACCGGGAGACGTCGATCCCGGGCGTGGTCGCGGCGGCGGCCGGTCCGGCGGTCGCCACGAGGGCCGCGGCCGCGGTGGCGGCGGCGGCCAGGCCGGCGGCGAGAAGCCGGCGTACGGAGAGTCTGGTACGGGCCATGGTTGCCTCCAGAGGGACGTCCGTCTATTGACGCCCATCTTTGGAGCTTAGTGCCCTAGATCGCAATAGGGGGAAAGGAAATTTTCATCGACGGTCGTCGTTCGCCCAGGTGGCGCGACAGTTGCGGATCAGCGCAGGTCGCTCGGGTCCATCGCCCAGCGGAACGGCTCGGTGACACTCAGCGTCTCGCCCGCCTTGGCCACCGCGTCCTCGACGTAGTGCGCGCCGTCGAGCCGGTGCAGTCGCAGCGAGTGGCTGTCGCCGTCCTGCTCGACGAGCAGGTACCACGGAATTCGGGCGATCGCGTAGAGCTGCATCTTCAACACCCGGTCGACTCCGGAGTTCCGGGGCGAGACGACCTCGCCGACCAGCGCCACACGTTCCGCGTCCAGGATCGCGCCCTCGTCGTCGGCATCTGTGACGACGAGGTCGGGGATCATGATCCGGTCGACGCCGAGCCGAACGTTGACGCCGTGATGGACGCAGAACCCGACCGGCGCGGCCACCGACTCGACGGCGTTCGCCAACCGGCGCACCACCCGCTGATGCCGCAGGTCCGGGGCGGGGCTGACGACCAGTCCTCGGTCGAACAGTTCGACGCGGTGGTGACCGTCGCCCATCGCGAGATAATCGGCCTCGGTCAGCGGGGTCACGGACGCACCAGTTACCGAATCCACCCGACATCATCTCCGTTCCAGTAACTGCCCGGCCAAGTCTGACCGGCTGCGGGAGCACGCCGGTCGAACGACACGGCTCGGGGCGGTAGGCTCCCCGCCCATGCCCCTGATCGACGGTCTCACCACGCTCTGGGACACGCTGACCAGCGCCCAGCCGGACCCGCCGCCGCTGCTCGTGGTTCTCACCGCCGTGGTCGCGCTCGCGGTGGTCGTGGCCCGGCTGCCCTGGCGGATCGCCCGTAACGCGGTGACCATCGCGCACGAGGGCGGCCACGCGCTCGTCGCGTTGCTCACCGGCCGGCGGCTGCACGGCATCCGGCTGCACTCGGACACCTCCGGGCTCACGCTCTCCGCCGGCCGTCCCACCGGGCCCGGCATGATCCTCACGCTGCTCGCCGGATACGTCGCGCCGTCGCTGCTCGGCCTCGGCGGCGCGTGGCTGCTGGCCGGGAACCGGATCACGCTGCTGCTCTGGCTCGCGGTGGCGCTGCTGCTGGCCATGCTGGTGATGATCCGCAACCTGTTCGGCGTGCTGTCGCTGCTTGTCACCGGTGGGGTGGTGCTCGCCGTCTCCTGGTACACCTCGCCCGAGGTGCAGGCCGCGTTCGCCTGGACGTCGGTCTGGTTCCTGCTGATCGGCGGCGTACGGCCGGTGTTCGAGCTGCACAGGCAACGCGCCCGGGGCCGGATGCCGCAGTCCGACGCCGACCAGCTCGCCCGGATCACGCCGTTCCCGGCGCTGTTCTGGGTGGGCGTGTTCCTGCTGGTGAGCGTGGGCGCACTCGCCGCCGGAGCGCTGCTGCTGGCCGGCCCGATCCTCGCCGAATCGGGCCTCACCGCCTGACCGAGCCGAACCGCATCTCGTCCCGGAGCGGGTCGCCTCGCGGCAGGGCAGAATCGGACCGTGCGATACGTGATCATCGGAGCGGGCGCGGTCGGCGGCACCATCGGCGTACTCCTGGCCGACGCCGGCCACGACGTGACGCTCGTGGCCCGCGGCGCGCACCTGGACGCGCTGCGGGAGCGGGGTCTGACGCTGCGCACGCCGGACGGTGACGTGACCGGCCGGCTCCCGGCGGTGGCCGGGCCGGACGGGCCGCCGCTGCCGGCGGACACAGTGCTGGTCCTCACCGTGAAGTCGCAGGACACCGTGGCGGCGCTCGACGTCTGGGCGGACGCCCCGGTCGAGGGTGGCGGGACGGCGGGCGAACGGCTGCCGGTCGTGCTGGCCCAGAACGGCGTCGCGAACGAGCCGGCCGCGCTGCGGCGCTTCGCCCGCGTACACCCGGTGTGCGTGTGGCTGCCCGCCACCCACCTGGAGCCGGGCGTGGTGGTCGCCAACGGCCATCCGCATCCGGGCATGCTGCACATCGGCCGCTACCCGAGCGGCGCCGACGACACCAGCCGCGCGGTCGCCGCCGACCTGACCGCCGCCGGGTTCGTCGCGCCGGTGCGCGACGACGTGATGCGCTGGAAGTACGGCAAGCTGCTCGCCAACCTCGGCAACGGCCTCCAGGCGCTTCTCGGCCGGGACGTGCCCGAAGCCCTGTCGACGCGAGTACGCGCCGAGGGCGAGGCGGCGCTCGCGGCGGCGGGCATCGCCCACACCTCGGTCGCGGAGGAGGCCGCGGAACGCGGTGACCTGGTGTCGCACCGGCCGGTCGGCGGCGAGGAGCGCTCCGGCGGCTCCACCTGGCAGAGCCTGGCCCGTGGTGCGGGCTCGGTCGAGACCGATCACCTCAACGGCGAGATCGTGCTGCTCGGGCGACTGCACGGCGTACCCACCCCGGCCAACGCGGCGGTGCAGACCGCGGTACGCCGGGCCGTCCGCGACCGGATCCCGGCCGGCGGCTTCCCGCTCGGCGAGTTGGAGAAATTGCTCGGCTGAGCGGGCAACCCGCGCCGCGCCGCCAGGCGTGTCCCCTCACGAACACGGGGAGGTGGCAGGTGCCCGACAGCGACGGCTTCGACGAGTTCTACCGGGGCAGCCGGCAGCGGCTGCTCGGCTTCGTCTACGTGCTCACCGGCGACCTCGCCGAGGCGCAGGACGCCGTGCAGGAGGCGTACATCCGGGCCTGGCAGCGGTGGTCCACAGTGCGTGCGTACGACGACCCGGAGGCATGGGTACGGGTGGTGGCGAGCCGGATCGCGGTGAGCCGCTGGCGCAGCCTGCGCAGCCGGGCCCGTGCCTACCTGCGCCATGGCGCGGTGGCGGACGTGCCGGCGCCGAGCACCGAGACGCTGGACGTGGTCGCCGCGCTGCGCCGGCTGCCCGAGGCCCAGCGCACCGCGATCGCCATGCACTACCTGCTCGGCATGCCGGTCGCCGAGGTGGCGCGGGAGACCGAGGCCCCGATCGGCACCGTCAAGGCCCGGCTGTCCCGGGGGCGGACCGCGCTCGCCGGGCTGCTCGCCGTGGTGGACCTGGAAGAGGAGGCGGCAGATGCCTGACGACGTCGCACTCGTGGAGTTGCTGCACCGGGACCTGCGCAACGTCACCTGGCCGGAGCCGGAGGCGATCCGGGCCACGGCCCGGCGGCGCAGCCGGCGCTCCGCCGCGCTCGCCGCGGTCTCGGTGGTGGTCGTCGCGGCGCTCACCGCGACCCTCGTGGACCGGGCCGGTGCGCCGCCACCGCCCGCCGGCGCCGTCGACGGGCCGGGGGAGATCGTGGCCGAGGCGATGCTGGAACCGGCCGACATCCCCGTTCCCACAGGCGAGCGGCTCAGCGAGACCGGCCTCGACGAGCCGGTCCGGGTCGACGACCTCCTCCAGGTCTGCGCCGGGGAACAGGGGCGGCCGGCCGAGGAACCGCGCTCGCGCTACTCGCGGTCGCAGACCCTGATGGAACCGCCGACCGAGCCCGCGACCACCGTCGGATCGGTCCTCACCCAAGAGGTCTACCGGATGGAACCCGGGGCGGCGGGCCGGTTCGTCACCGGCCTGGAGGGCACTGTCGCGGCCTGCGGCGCGTGGCGGACGACGGGCCAGGCCTACACC
This sequence comes from Micromonospora sp. CNZ296, assembly GCF_007827635.1. NCBI lineage: Bacteria > Bacillati > Actinomycetota > Actinomycetes > Micromonosporales > Micromonosporaceae > Micromonospora > Micromonospora sp. CNZ296. The sequence goes on along the minus strand of NZ_VISW01000011.1, from coordinate 32,206 downwards.
GAGCGGGGGATGGTCAGCGCCGAGGTCGTGCACCGCTGGTACGTCGCGGCGAGCGGCTTCGCCGGAGATCAGGCGCTGCTGCTGCGCCACGAGGCGAGCGTGCCGCCGGACCAGGCGACCGGCCGGCCGCCCGGCTATGCGCCGTTGTACGAGGACCGGCTGGTCGTAAGGGTGGGTGACCTGGTGACGGTGCTGATCCCGTCCGGCCGGCTGCGGACCGACCTGCCCCAGGGCCAGGTGCCCGAGGCCAGGGTGACCGAGGAACAGGTACGGCAGATGGCGCGGGTCGCCGCCGAGCGGATGTGCGTGGCCGCGAACCCGGGTTGCTGACGCCGGTGCCCCCGCCGATCTCCCGGCGGGGGCACCCGACGCGCTACAGCGGGATGTTGCCGTGCTTCTTCGGCGGCAGCGTCTCGCGCTTGGTGCGCAGCACCCGCAGCGCCCGCACGATCTGGGTACGCGTCTCGTGCGGCGGGATCACCCCGTCGACGTAGCCGCGCTCGGCGGCGATGTACGGGTTGGCGAGCGTGTCCTCGTACTCGGCGATCTTCTCGGCGCGGACGGCGGCCGGGTCCTCGGCGTTCGCCAGCTCCGAGCGGTAGAGGATGTTCACCGCGCCCTGCGCGCCCATCACCGCGATCTGCGCGGTCGGCCAGGCGAAGTTCAGGTCCGCGCCGAGGTGCTTGGAGCCCATCACGTCGTACGCGCCGCCGTAGGCCTTGCGGGTGATGACTGTGACCTTCGGGACGGTGGCCTCGGCGTACGCGTAGATGAGCTTCGCGCCGCGGCGGATGATGCCGTCCCACTCCTGGCCGGTGCCGGGCAGGAAGCCGGGCACGTCGACGAAGGTGAGCACCGGCACGTTGAACGCGTCGCAGGTGCGCACGAACCGGGCCGCCTTCTCCGAGGCGGCGATGTCGAGCGTGCCGGCGAACTGCATCGGCTGGTTCGCCACCACGCCCACCGGGCGCCCCTCGACGCGGCCGAAACCGACCACCATGTTCTGCGCGTACAGCGGCTGCACCTCGAGGAACTCGCCGTCGTCGAGCACGTGCTCGATGACCCGGTGCATGTCGTACGGCTGGTTCGCCGAGTCCGGGATCAGCGTGTCCAGCTCCCGGTCCTCATCGGTGACGTCGAGGATCGCGGGCGCGTCGAAGACCGGCGGCTCGTCCAGGTTGTTCGACGGCAGGTACGACAGCAGCGCCTTGACGTACTCGATCGCGTCCTCCTCGTCGGTGCCGAGGTAGTGCGCGTTGCCGCTGCGGGTGTTGTGGGTGCGGGCGCCGCCCAGTTCCTCCATGCCGACGTCCTCGCCGGTGACCGTCTTGATCACGTCGGGGCCGGTGATGAACATGTGCGAGGTCTGGTCGACCATGACGGTGAAGTCGGTGACCGCCGGGGAGTAGACGGCGCCGCCCGCGCACGGGCCCATGATCAGCGAGATCTGCGGGATGACGCCGCTGGCCCGGACGTTGCGGAAGAAGATCTCGCCGTAGAGGCCGAGGGAGGTGACGCCCTCCTGGATCCGCGCGCCGCCGGAGTCGTTGATGCCGACGACCGGGCAGCCGATCTTCATGGCGAGGTCCATCAGCTTGACGATCTTCTCGCCGAAGACCTCGCCGAGGGAGCCGCCGAAGACGGTGAAGTCCTGCGAGAAGACGCAGACCTGCCGGCCGTCCACGGTGCCGTAGCCGGTCACCACGCCGTCCCCGTACGGGCGGGTCTTCTCCAGCCCGAAGTTGGTCGAGCGGTGCCGGGCGAACTCGTCCAGCTCGACGAACGAGCCCTCGTCGAGGAGCATCTCGATCCGCTCGCGGGCGGTCTTCTTGCCCCGCGCGTGCTGCTTCTCGACCGCGCGTGCCGACCCGGCGTGCACCGCCTCGTCGAGCCGTCGCTCCAGGTCCGCCAGCTTGCCGGCGGTCGTGTGGATGTTGAACCCGGTCTCGGTAGTCACCCGTGGAATATAACGATGGTTCAGGTGTCTGAGGCTGTGCAGTGCGCCTCACCGCTTCGCGGCGACCGGCGGACCCGGTGGCCGTAGGCTGGCGGGATGCCCGGTTCGCCGTACACCGATCTGGACCGACCGCCGCTGTCGGCGGCCCGGCTGCGGCGCGCGCTCGTCGCGCCGCACGGGCCCTGGCGCCGGTTGGAGTTGCTGGCCGAGACCGGCTCGACGAACGCGGACGTGGTGGCCGCGGCGCGGGCCAGCGAGCCGGAGGGCCTGGTGGTGGTCGCCGAGCGGCAGACCGCCGGCCGGGGCCGGCGGGGCCGCGTCTGGCAGTCGCCGCCGCGCGCCGGTCTCGCGACGAGCGTGCTGCTGCGGCCCGGCGAGGCGGTCGCGGAGCGCGGCTGGTCGCCCGTGCCCACCACCGGGTACGGCTGGCTGCCGCTGCTGGCCGGTGTCGCGCTGGCCGAGGCGGTACGGCTGCTGGCCGAGCTGGACGCGCGGCTGAAGTGGCCCAACGACCTGCTGGTGGACGGTGCGAAGTGCGCCGGGGTGCTGGCCGAGGCGGTGCCGGGGGAGAACGACAGGCCCCCCGCGATCGTGGTCGGTGTCGGGCTGAACGTGACGCTGCGCGCCGACGAGCTGCCGGAGAACCCGACCGGGCTGCCCGCCACGTCGCTCCAGCTCGCCGGCGCCACCGCCACCGACCGCGATCCGCTGCTGCGGGCGCTGCTGCGCTCGCTCGCCGACTGGTACGAGCGCTGGCGTGACGCCGGAGGCGACGCGGAGGCCAGTGGGCTGCGTGAGGCGTACCTGGCGGGGTGCGCCACAGTCGGCCGCCAGGTGCGGGTGCTGCTGCCCGACGGCAGCGAGGCGCACGGCACCGCCACCGGCGTGGACGCCGACGGGCAGCTCCTGGTCGAGACGGGCGCCGAGACGTTGCGGCTGGCCGCAGGCGACGTGCTGCACCTGCGGTGAAAGGAAGGGCACCCTCTTAACGCCTCCGGTAGAGGAAGGGCCCCCTGTTAACAACCACGGGTAGCCGTCCGCGCGGCCGATGCCGGCCGGATGCGCCGACCGGTTACGGTCAGCGCGTCCGGTTCTGCGAGGAGGTTCAGCCGTGGCGTTCCCCGAAGACGTGCTCACCGAGGACGAGCACGTCGTGTTGCACCTGCACCCGCACTGGAAGGCCCTGATCCGGCCGGTCCTGGTGCTCGTGCTCGCCGTCGCGGCGGTCGTCGCCGGGTGGCTCCTGCTGCCCGACGGCAGCGGCGGCACGATCGCGCTCTACGCGATCGCGGTGGTCGGCCTGGCGCTGGTGCTGTGGCTGGGTCTGTGGCCGTTCCTGGTCTGGCGCACCACGCACTACCTGTTCACCAACGAGCGGGTGCTGCTCCAGCAGGGGGTGCTGTCGCGTAACCGGCGGGACCTGCCGCTGACCCGGATCAACGACCACGCCATGCACCAGCGTTTCGTGGAGCGGCTGCTCGGCTGCGGCACGCTGACCATCGAGTCGGCGGGTGAGCGCGGCCAGTCGGTGCTGCACGACGTGCCGGGCGTGGACAAGGTTCAGACGAAGCTCTACGAGCTGGTCGAGGCGCACCACGACAAGCACAGCCTGGGTGACGGCGAGATGCGCGAGATCCTGGCCGACATGACCGAGGGCAAGGCCCTGCGCGACCAGCCCTGACGTTGACCGACGGAAAAGGCCGGCACCCCGTGTCAGGGGTGCCGGCCTTTCGTCGTTCAGCGGCGGGCGCGGCGGGGCTCGAGTTCCGCGGCGAGTTCGGCGTCCAGGTCGGTGCCGAGCGCGCCACCCAGTCCGGCGTCCGCGGGTGCGGGGCGGCCACGCGGTGGCGGGAAGTCGGCCACCCGGCCGGCGCCCGGAGCTGGTTCCTCCTCCTCCAGCTCGCTGACCGACTCGGCCAGCTCGGCCACCGGGTCCATCTCGGCGACGTTGTCCCACTCGTCACGCGGCACCGAGTGCCAGGTCTCCTCGGCGTGCTTGGGTACCGGCTGGAAGACGAACGTGCGGTACGACCAGAAGCGGAACAGCGTGGCCAGCAGGACACCGATGGTCTTGGCGACGTTCAGCGCGAGCAGGCCGTGTACGCCGAGGCCGTACTTGGCCAGGGCCAGGACGCCGAGTTCGATGAGCAGACCCGCGCCGTTGAAGAGGAAGAACAGGACGTATTCGCGCCGGAGTGCCGATTTCGGTCGATCACGGTACGTCCAGTGACGATTCATCAGATACGACGTGATCGTGGCGACAATCGTCGCGATCACTGTCGCCTTCAGCTGACCGTCACGGAAAACCGTGAGTGCCAGCGCATTGAACACCGCGTAATTGATGACGGTGTTGATGCCGCCGACGATGCCGAATTTGAGCGCCTCGTGGATGAACTTCTGCCAGCGCTCGGGCAGCAGACGGACTCCAGGCATGCGGAACACCTTAGGCAGTTGGCTGGGCCGGCTGGGCCCGGCGGGTCGGGATGGGCGGTTCGTCACGCCCCGGACTCTCGGTCGTGGCTCGTTGCCGGAACGGGAGGTGTTCCCGCCTCGACGAAGACGAACCGTCGGTACGACCAGAACCGGAAGAGTGTCCCCAGGCCGGTGCCGACGACGAAGCTGGCGATGTTGTCGGCCAGGGGCGTCTGGAACACCGCGGGCCAGATCGCGCCCAGCCCGTAGTGGCTGATCGCCAGGCAGGCCACCGCGATGCCGAGGCCGACCGCGTTGAAGAAGAAGAACAGCGCGTACTCGCGGGCCGGGTTCGACCGCTGCCGGTGCCGCCACGTCCAGAACCGGTTGCCGAGGAAGGCGACGGTCGCGGCGATCACCGTGGAGATGGTCTTCGCGGCCAGCGGCGCCATGTCCCGGCCGCTGGACAGGTAGTTGAAGAGGATGAAGTCCACGACGAAGGCCAGGCCGCCGACGGTGGCGAACTTGCTCAGCTCGTGGATGAGGTGACCGAAACGGTCGAGCAGTGCTCCGATCGGACCCCGGCGGGTCTGCGGAGCCCCCGGTTGGTCTCCGGTCATCGTCGCGGCCACCCGCCGAGAGTACCGGTTGCGCGGTAACCGGGCGGACTGCAACGGCGAGTCGGCCACGACGGCTTCGCCGCGGCCGTCGCGCTCGGGCTGCCGGGGTCGGAGAGGCGTCGCCCGTTCTCGATGTCCGTGAGCAGAGCGTAACGCGCTGTGCGAATCTGTGGAGCGCATCACGGAATCGTCTTTCGCGACATGTTCGTACGCTTCAACTTGATCGGGCGTCGCGGTCACTCGGTGCCGGACCCGGCCGTCGAAGGTTCACCGCAGGATTTGCGTGAAACTGCGCGCGAAAGCGGGTATCAGATCGTGATGCCGCAGCGTGGCCGTACCTTGTGCAGTTCTTCACAACCAGTCCCACTGACTGACGAGGCAGTCCGGTTTACGCTGAGCGCAATCCCAGGTTTCCACGAGGCGGCGTACCAGCCCGCCGGAACTCGTGCACCCCATAGATCGGTCAGCGTCGACCACAAGGAGAAGTGACATGGTTGCTCCGGCTGCTGTTCGGGGTATCGATCAGGCCCCGACGTCCAACCCCAAGCTGCTCGCCTGGGTACGTGAGGTCGCGGAACTGACCACCCCGGACCGTGTGGTCTGGGTGGACGGGTCTGATGAGGAGTGGCGCCGCCTCACCGACGAACTCGTCGAGAACGGCACCCTGATCCGCCTGAATCCCGAGAAGAAGCCCAACTCGTTCTACGCGCGTACCGACCCCACGGACGTCGCCCGGGTGGAGGAGCGCACCTTCATCTGCTCCGTCGACGAGGCGGACGCCGGCCCCACCAACAACTGGATGGCGCCGGCCGAGATGAAGCGGACGATGACGGAGCTGTACCGCGGCAGCATGCGCGGGCGCACCATGTACGTCATCCCGTTCTGCATGGGCCCGGTCGAGGCCGAGAACCCCATGTTCGGCGTGGAGATCACCGACAGCCCGTACGTCGTCGCCTCGATGCGGATCATGACCCGGATGGGGTCGTCGATCCTGGAGGCGATGGGCGACGACGCCGACTTCGTGCACGCGCTGCACTCCATCGGCGCCCCGCTCGCGCCGGGTGCGCAGGACGTGGCGTGGCCGTGCAACGAGACCAAGTACATCTCGCACTTCCCGGAGACCCGGGAGATCTGGTCGTACGGCTCCGGCTACGGCGGCAACTCGCTGCTCGGCAAGAAGTGCTACTCGCTGCGTATCGCCAGCGTGATGGGGCGCGACGAGGGCTGGCTCGCCGAGCACATGCTGATCCTCAAGATCACCTCGCCGGAGGGCAAGGTCTACCACATCGCCGGCGCCTTCCCGTCGGCCTGCGGCAAGACCAACCTCGCCATGCTGGAGCCGACCATCCCGGGCTGGAAGGTCGAGACCATCGGCGACGACATCGCCTGGATGCGGTTCGGCGCGGACGGCCGCCTCTACGCGATCAACCCCGAGTACGGCCTGTTCGGCGTCGCACCCGGCACCGACTGGAAGACCAACGCCAACGCCATGCGGACGCTGGACCGGGGCAACTCCATCTTCACCAACGTGGCGCTCACCGACGACGGCGACATCTGGTGGGAGGGCATGGGTGAGCCGCCGGCGCACCTGATCGACTGGAAGGGCAACGACTGGACGCCGGAGAGCGAGAGCCTCTCCTCGCACGCGAACAGCCGTTTCTGCACGCCGATCACGCAGTGCCCGATCCTGGCCGACGACTACTACGACCCGAACGGCGTGCCGATCGACGCGATCCTGTTCGGTGGCCGCCGCCGGGACACCATCCCGCTGGTCACCGAGGCCCGCGACTGGGTGCACGGCGTCTACATGGGCGCCACGCTCTCCTCGGAGACGACCGCCGCCGCCTCCGGCGCGGTCGGCGTGGTCCGCCGCGACCCGATGGCCATGCTGCCGTTCATCGGTTACAACGCCGGCGACTACTTCCGGCACTGGATCGAGATGGGCAAGGGCGCGGACGGCGACGAGGCCAAGCTGCCCAAGATCTACTACGTGAACTGGTTCCGCAAGGACGCCGAGGGCAACTTCCTCTGGCCGGGCTTCGGCGAGAACTCCCGCGTGCTCAAGTGGGTCATCGAGCGGCTGGAGGGCCGGGCCGAGGCCGTGGAGACGCCGATCGGCATGGTGCCGGCGCAGGACGCGCTCGACGTCGAGGGTCTGGACATGACCCCGGAGGACGTCCGGATCGCGCTGAAGGTCGACGCGGACGAGTGGCGCAACGAGCTGCCGCTGGTCACCGAGTGGTTCGAGAAGTTCGGGGACAAGCTCCCCGGCGTGCTCTGGGCCGAGCTGGACGCGCTGCGCGCCCGGCTGGACGCGGAGCCGCAGAAGTAACAGGTGTGCCTGTTGCCCCCGCCGGGCAACATCGGATGCCATGAGGACGGCCGTTGAACCTGTCGAGGTCCGGCGGCCGTCCGCCGTCCGGGCGCTCACCACGCTGCTCGCCGTGACCGCGGCGGCCACCGTCGTGGTCGAGCTGCTCAACTACTGGTACGCCCCGGAGCAGGAGTTCGGTCTGGCCGTACGCACCGGCTGGGCGATGCTCCGGTCGCTCGGCTTCCTGCTGCTGATCGGGCAGGTGAACAAGGGCCGGGTGGGTGCGCGGCCGTTCGGGCTGATCCTGGCCGTGACCACGATCTTCGCGGTCGGGCGGCTGATCGTGCCCCGGCAGGGGGTGCCCGCGCTGCCGGGCCTGGTCGGGTTCGCCGTGCTCACGGCGCTCTGCGTCGCCGTGGTGGTGCTGCTCTACCGCTCCGAGGCGATCCGCGCGCACCTGGTCCGGCACCGCAAGGGCCTGGTCGTCGAGGGCGGGACGATCGCCTGGCGGGAGATGGCGCCGAAGCGCCCGCAGGCGAACGGCTGGCTGCTCACCGCCCGGGTCGCGGCGTTCACCTACAGCCCGCTGATGCTGGTGCCGGCGCTCGTCGCGACCGGCGCCGTACTGGACGGGCGGCTGGCCGCCGTACCGGCATTGATCTTCTGGTTCGGCGCCGGCATCGCGGTCAGCTACGCCGTGCTGTTCTGCACCGCCTTCCTGCTGCGCGACCGGGCATGGGCGCGACGGGCGCTGGTAGTGGTCACACTCGGCGTCCTGGCGATCGACCTGCCGCTGTGCTGGTGGCTGCTCGGCACCGACGGCCTGATCCGCGACGGCGCCCCCCTGGTCACGGCGGCGGCCCTCACCTTCTACTCCCTCCACCGCGCCACCCGCACCCCGCCCTCACTCGGTTGACCATGAAGTTGGCGGCGGATTCGATCTCCTTCGCTGCCGTCAACCTCATGATCGTCGCCCGGGGCGGGGTGCGGCGGGGCAGGATGAGGACATGTGGGACGTCGTGGTGGTGGGGGCGGGGCCGGCCGGAGCGGCCGCAGCGCTCGGCGCTCGGCGGGCCGGGGCGGCGCGGGTGCTGCTGCTCGACCGGTCCGACTTCCCCCGCGACAAGGCGTGCGGAGACGGCATCGCCGCGCACGCGCTGGACGTCCTCGCCGAGCTGGGCGTGACCGGCGCGGTCGACGGCTACGCGCCACTGCCCGCGCTGCGCCTGGTCGGCCCCGGTGGCGGCACCGTCGCCCGGACGCTGCCCCGGCCCGCGTACACGGTGCCCCGCCAGGTGTTCGACGCGCGCCTGGTGGCAGCGGCGGTGGCGGCGGGCGCGGAGTTGCGGCGGCACACCGTACGCCGGGTGGAGATCGCCGCCGACCGGGTGGTGCTCGACGGAGAGCTGTCCGCGCGGGCGGTGGTCGGCGCTGACGGCGCCGGATCGGTGGTACGGCGCGCGCTCGGCCACCCGGTCAACCTGGACCGGCACCTGGCGCTCGCCATCCGGGGCTACGCGCCCACACCGACCGGGCCGCCCGAACAGCTGATCGTGACCTCGGCGGCGCGCTGGCCCGCGTACGCCTGGGCCTTTCCGATCGGCGACGGTCGCGCGAACGTCGGGTACGGGGAGGTGCTGCGCGGCGAGCCACTGACCCGCGCGCACCTGCTGGACCGGATGGCCGCGCTGCTCCCGGACGTCGACCCGGCCACGGTGACCGGGTTGCGGGCGCACCACCTGCCGCTGTCCACCCACCGGCCCGCGCCCGGCCGCGGACGGGTGGTGCTGGCCGGGGACGCGCTGTCGCTGATCAACCCGTTCACCGGCGAGGGCATCTTCTACGCGCTGCGCTCCGGAGCGCTCGCCGGCGCGGCGGCGGCCGGCTCCCCGGCCGGGGCCGCCCGGGTGTACGCCGCCGCGCTGCGCGCCCGGCTCGGCACCCACCTGCGGCACAGCTCGGTGGCGGCGTGGCTGGCCCGGCGGCGCCGGGTGGTCGACGCGGTGGTCGGCGCGGCCCGGCGGGACGAACGCGTCTACCGCACCGTGGTGGAGCTGGGACTCGGCGACGGCCGGCTGGACGCGCGCACCCTGATGGCGATCGGGGCGGACCTGCCGCGACCACGCCGGACCGGCGCACAGTCAGGTGATATGCCACCGAGACACTGATCTCTCCCGCGGGTCGCTACCCTGCAAGGTGATGACTCTGCGGAAACTCCTCTACTCCGTGTACGAGCGCCGGCTGACGGCGAAGCTCGCGGGCAAGCCCGTACCCGCACACGTCGGCGTGATGTGCGACGGCAACCGCAGATGGGCCCGGGAGATGGGCTTCGTCGACCCGAACGACGGCCACCGGATGGGCGCCGAGCGGATCAAGGAGCTGCTCCGCTGGTGCGACGCGGCAGGCGTCGGGCACGTCACACTCTGGCTGCTCTCCACCGACAACCTGTCCCGCCCGGCCGCCGAGCTGGACCCGCTGCTCCAGATCATCGAGGACCTCACCACCGAGCTGGCCGAGGAGGGCAACCCCTGGCGGCTGCGGATGGTCGGCGCGCTCGACGTGCTGCCGGCGCAGCACGCCGCCGCGCTCAAGGCCGCCGAGGAACGCACCCGCGACCGCGACGGCGGGGCTCAGGTCAACATCGCGGTCGGGTACGGCGGGCGGCGCGAGATCGCCGACGCGGTCCGCTCGCTGCTGGTGGAGCACGCGGCGAACGGCGGCACGATCGAGGAACTGGCCACCTCGATCAACGTCGACCACATCTCCGAGCACCTCTACACGAAGGGGCTGCCGGACCCGGATCTGATCATCCGGACCAGTGGCGAGCAGCGGCTCTCCGGCTTCATGCTCTGGCAGAGCGCGCACTCGGAGTTCTATTTCTGCGAGCTGAACTGGCCCGACTTCCGCAAGGTCGACTTCCTGCGGGCCCTGCGCTCCTACGCCACCCGCCAGCGCCGCTTCGGCACCTGACCCCCGGCGCCCCCACCCGCCGCCCTCTCGCCCCGCCCTCGCCTCGCCCTCGCCCCGGCGATCTTGCATTTTCGGCCCCGAGGGCGGGGCTTTTGCCCTGCTTTGCCGGGGCGGCAAGTGCAAGATCGCGGGGGAGAAACCGCGGGGGCGGGGGCGGGGGTGTCAGCGGAGGTGGGGCAGGGCGGCGGTGAGGAAGTCGGCCAGGGCGGCCGGGGAGTCCAGGGTCAGGTCGGCGGCATCGGCCACCTCGTGACCGGTCTCCGGGTTGGCGACGGCGACGCAGACACCGAGGAAGTCGGGATCGGCGGCGGCGCGGGCGCGCAGCGCGGCGAACGCCTTGATGTCGGAGACGTCGTCGCCGAAGTACCAGGCGCCACCGGCGTCCCGGACCGTCTCGCCGATCACCATGCCCTTGTCCCGGTCGACAGGGGGCTTCAGTTCCAGCACCATCCGGCCCGGCTGGGCGCGCAGGCCCAGCCGCTCGGCCTGGGCCCGGCCCCACTCCTGCACCAGGTCGCCGAGCTGCGGGGCGGTACGCCAGTGCAGCGCCACGGAGAGCCGCTTGAACTCGACGAGCGCGCCGGGCGGCAGTTCGGCGCGGGCCTGCTCGGCCAGCTCCGACATGGTCGGCACCCACGGCAGGGCGGCCGGCTCGGTGACCGTCTCGCCGCCGGAGTGGCTGTGCTCCAGGCCGTAGAGCCCGTACAGGTCGATGCCGGCGAGGCCGCCGAGGTGGTCACGCAGGAAGTCCACCGGGCGGGCGGAGACGATGGCGATCCGGCGGACGTGCGGGGCGAGCGCCTCCAGCGCGGTGAGCACGTTGGGCGCGGGCCGTACGGCCGTGGGGTCGTCGTCGACGGGCGCCAGTGTGCCGTCGAAGTCGAAGAAGAGGACGACGTCACCCGCGCGGTCAGCGGTCGCACGCCATGCGTGCTCCGCGTTCAACGGGGTCTTCGGCTGCTGGTTGCCCAGATTCAACGGCGGCACGCGCGTCAGCGTACCCCGCGCCGGGCGGCGTATTCGTGGCCGAGATGTGACGTCGGAACGACGTGGGGATCAGCGTTCGGCGGCTCCTCGTCCCCGGCGACCGAACGGCACCACGGCCGCCTCCTGCCCGTGGCTGAGCAGGTAGCCCTCCACGAAGCCGGTGTTGCGGTCGCCGGTGTGTGCCTCGATCTCGTTGAGCCGCGCCACCAGGAACTCGGTGAGCGCGCTGACCCGGTCGTTGAGCCGATCGTGCAGCTCGGCGACGACGGCGAGGATCACCGCGGTGCCGGCTGTGGTGAGCGCGAAGAGGTTGACGACCAGGGGAAGCTGCCCGCCGTCCAGTACGCCGACCACCACGTTGCCGGTCACGCACGATGTCAGCGACACCACCGCGACCACGACTGCCAACCATTTCAGGGTCATGGACAGACCCCTCCTTCTGTCCCGCAGGGCTGGGTTCGGCTGTGTCCCGTCCCCCCGCCGATGACGAGCCCCTAGCAGTACAAACGTGGACGCTAGCGGGTCCGATCCGTCCCCGAGGCGAAACGATCGGGTCCGACCTTCCGTTCTTTCGCCATCTGAGGAACTACCCGGCTTGTTTACCCCTATTTCGGACACCGCCCGGCAGAGTCGGGCGATATGCGAGGTAACGAATGGTTTCTCGAATGTGGAACTTCTCCGCGTCGGAGACGTTCGGATCGACCAGCCGGCGCAGCAGCGCCTCCACGTCCGGGTCCATCGGGGGCGGGGTCGGCGCGGTACGCGGTCCGGCGGCGCGGTCCCAGCCGAGCGCGGTGAACGCGGCGGCGGGGTCGAGCCCCAGCCCCTCGCAGAAGGCGACCACCCGTTCCGCCTCCGGGTCGCTGGCCCAGTCGCCGCGTACCCATCGGTTGATGGTCTGCCGGGAGACGCCGGTGCGCCGGGAGACCTCGGTGCCGCTCCAGGCCCGCAGTGCGCGGGCGTCGTCGAGCGCGCGCCGGACGAAGGTGGCGAACGCGATCTTCCGTGCGTTGGTCGTCTCGGTCACCCCGTGACGGTACGGCCAGTCGGTCCTAGAGGACGGCTCGGCGCGCTGCTGTCACGCCGACGTGACGATGATCCGGGATTTCCGGTAAACGATTCAGTGCTGCTCCTGAGGGGTGTCACCCGGGCAGAATAGATGGACACGAGTACGGCGGCAAAGGCCTGAAAAGCTGATACTGTCACGCTCATGAGACAACTTACGGTGTGTCACGTGCTTGAGACGACGAGTGCTCACATGCGTCACTCCGCGGGTGCCGAGGGGGTTTCGTGACCGAGCTCGCGACACGTGCCCAGGCTTTCGGGCTGATCGCGGACGGAGTGTCCGCCGGGCTGAGCGCCCCCTGGCGTCTCTATCTCGCCCGCGGGTGCCGGTATCTCTCACTCAGCGTCGGCGACCGGGGGGAGTGGGACGCCTGGCGGACCCATCTCGGCTGCCCGGAGCTGAGCGTGCGGGTCTACGACTCCGGCGGGGAGATCCGCCGGGCGTCGGTGGCCGAGGTGATCCTCGACGGCTGCCGGATCAGCGTGGAGCTGGTCGAGGAGGTCAGCACCGACGATCTGGAGCGCCTGCTGGTGGTCGACCCGCTGCCCGGGGCGGACGAGCGATGACCCCCTTTCTCGCCGTGGTGCTCGTTCTCCTGCTCGGCTCCACCTGCTACGCGGCCGGGCGCCTGCACGGTCAGCTCAGCTACCGCATCGGCTACCGGTTCGGTTACCGCCAGGGCTACTTCGACGGTGACCGGGGCGCCTGGAACCGCCGTCGGCGAGATGCCCAGGCGGCGGTCGCCTCGGCGCTGTCCGGTCCCGGCCCGACCGTGGTGACCTCGGCCGGGCGCTCGGCCGTGCCGTTCGCCGGCACCTCCGTACCCGCAGCGGTCGCCGCCCGGCCCGGCTCGGCCCCGGCCGTCCGCGTCACCGCCACGGCCCAGCTCGGCGCCGTCGGCCGGGTGGGCACCACGTACACCGGATCGTCGTTCGGCGCGGCCGGCGCCGGACCGCGGGCCGGCACGCTGGTGCGCCGCCAGGGCTGAGGCCCGCGCCGCGTCGCGGCGCCGCAGTGGACGACCGGCCGGGGTGCGCGCAGGGGGCATGCATCCCGGCCGGTTCCGGTCCGCCGGTCACTCGAACGGGTGTACGTCCGGCGAAGACCGAACGATGATCCACGCGCACCTCTAGCCCCGCGGCCCCGGTGCGATTAGCGTCTAGGCATGGCACGGGGTTTTCCCGGGCCAGCCGGACAGCCCGGACCTGCGTCCTCGCGCACGGGGCCCGCATCCGACCCCGTGTCCTCCGGGCACCGGAAGAGGCGGAACTCGGGTGGCCGGGTGCCCATCCGCGGAGCAGGCCTGTGACCACTCGCCGTACCCCCGCCGGAGCCGAGCAGACCCCGGCCTCGACCGCCCCGACCCGCCGGACCACCCGCAGCCGCCGCGGCGCCGCCGCCGCGGAGGCCGAGGAGCCCCGACCAGCCGGCCCGGCCTTCGTCCTGGACACCTCGGTCCTGCTGTCCGACCCGGCGGCCTTCCACCGCTTCGCCGAGCACGAGGTGGTGCTGCCGCTGGTGGTGATCTCCGAGCTGGAGGGCAAGCGACACCACCCCGAGCTGGGCTGGTTCGCCCGCCAGTCGCTGCGCATGCTGGACGAGCTGCGCGTGCGGCACGGCCGGCTGGACCGCCCGGTGCCCGCCAACGACCAGGGCGGCACGCTGCGGGTGGAGCTGAACCACACCGACGACGGGGTGCTGCCGCCCGGCTTCCGCAACGAGTCGAACGACGCGCGCATCCTGTCCGTGGCGCTCAACCTGGCCGCCGAGGGGCGTGAGGTCACGCTCGTCAGCAAGGACATGCCGCTGCGGGTGAAGGCGGCCTCGGTGGGCCTGCGCGCCGACGAGTACCGGCACGGTCAGGCCAGCGACCCGACCTGGACCGGGATGGCCGAGCTGGACCTGGCCGAGGAGGAGATCGGCCGGCTGTACGCGGGCGAGACGCTCGACGTCGACGCCGCGGCGGGCCTGCCCTGCCACACCGGCCTGGTGCTGCACTCCGGGCGGGGCTCGGCGCTGGGCCGGGTGCTGCCCGACAAGACCATCCGGCTGGTCCGGGGCGACCGGGAGGCGTTCGGTGTGCACGGGCGCTCGGCGGAGCAGCGGGTCGCGCTCGACCTGCTGCTGGACGAGTCCATCGGCATCGTGTCGCTCGGTGGGCGGGCCGGCACCGGCAAGTCCGCGCTGGCGCTCTGCGCCGGCCTGGAGGCGGTGATGGAGCGGCGCCGGCACAAGAAGGTGATCGTGTTCCGCCCCCTGTACGCGGTCGGCGGCCAGGAACTCGGTTACCTGCCCGGGTCGGAGTCGGAGAAGATGTCGCCCTGGGCGCAGGCCGTCTTCGACACGCTCGGCTCGGTGGTGCACGAGAACGTGCTGGAGGAGGTCACCTCGCGCGGGCTGCTGGAGGTGCTGCCGCTGACCCACATCCGCGGCCGGAGCCTGCACGACGCGTTCGTCATCGTGGACGAGGCGCAGTCGCTGGAGCGGGGCGTACTGCTCACCGTGCTGTCGCGCATCGGCCAGGGGTCGCGGGTGGTGCTCACCCACGACGTGGCCCAGCGGGACAATCTGCGGGTCGGCCGGCACGACGGGGTGACGGCGGTGATCGAGGCGCTGAAGGGGCATCCCCTCTTCGCGCACGTCACGCTCAGCCGATCGGAGCGTTCTCCGATCGCCGCCATGGTCACCGACCTGCTGGAGGACATCCCCGGCTGAGCGCCGCTTTTGCCCTACTTTGTCCGCATTTTTAGGGTGACGCAGATCACTTTTGAGCCCGGCCATTTCCCACCGGCCTCACTGTGCGCAATGGTGTCCATCGAGCGTCACCTACCACTCGGGAGCCGGACACGGCCCGGAGTCACACCGGTACCGGTGCGCTCACGGCACCCGGCGTGACCCGACCCGGCCATGCGCGTGCCGTGTCCCTGCCCCCGACGAAGGGAAACTTCGTGAGTCGGCTGTGGAGCCGGTTCGGCGCCCGTACGGCCGCTGTCGCGCTGCTCTCCGTGGGCGTCGCCGGCGGCTTCTATCTGGGCGAGGATCGACAGACCCAGCAGCAGGGCCTGACCGCGCAGGTCGGCCTGAAGGTCGACCAGACGGAGTACGCGTACCAGCGCGACCGGCTGTCCGACCACCGCGTGGACTCGTCCCGGCAGCGTGCCGCCGAGTACCAGGCGAAGCTGCGTGCCGCCGCGGCGGCGAAGGAGGCCGCCGAGCGGGCCAAGAGGGCCGAGGCGGCCGCCGCCACCCGCAAGAAGGAGCGGGCCGCGGCCGAGGAGGAGGCGGAGGCGAAGGCCAAGCCGTACGACGGCCCGATCCCGTCCTCGTGCGCCGAGTACAGCGGCAACCGGAAGATCGGTTGCGCCATCATGCTCGACAAGGGCTTCGGCATCGACCAGTTCCCCTGTCTGGACAAGCTCTGGACCAAGGAGAGCGGCTGGAACCCGAAGGCCTCCAACAGCTCCTCCGGGGCGTACGGGATCCCGCAGGCGGTGCCGGGCAGCAAGATGGCCTCGGTCGCCGACGACTGGAAGACCAACCCGGCGACCCAGATCACCTGGGGTCTCGGCTACATCAAGGGCCGGTACGACACTCCCTGCGGCGCCTGGCAGAAGTCGCAGAGTTCGGGCTGGTACTGACATCACCACGACGGCGGGACACGCGGACAGACCCGGGTGTCCCGCCGTCGTCGTACCGCCGTCCGACTGGCGGCCTGCCGCATTTGCTGATAGCTCTTGGTAGGTGACCTGGCACGGCGGCCCCAGTGGCGACCCCTACCGGTTCGGCACCGACGCGTTCTATGCGGCGCTCGGCCGGGCCTTCGTCGCCATGTGCGCGGTGGTCCCGGTGCTGTTCCTCATCGAGGCGCTCGACGTCGGCCTTCGACTCGGCCTGGACTACACCGCCGGCATCATCCCGCAGCGGCTCCAGGGCCTGGACGGCGTCTTCTTCTCGCCGTTCCTGCACGCCGGCTGGAACCACCTCTACAGCAACAGCATCCCGCTGATCCTGCTCGGCACGTTCGTGCTCGCCGCGGGCACCCGCCGGTTCCTCTGGTCCACCGCCGTCATCATCCTGGTCAGCGGTCTGGGCGTCTGGTTCACCGGCTCACCCAACTCGGTGGTGGTCGGTGCCAGCGGCGTGATCTTCGGCTACCTCGGCATCCTGCTCACCCGGGGCGTGGTGGAGCGGAGCTGGTGGAACTTCGCCGTCGGCCTGCTAGTCGGGTTGCTCTACGGCTGGCAACTGCTCGGCATCCTGCCGACCGACGAGCGCATCTCCTGGCAGGGTCACCTGTTCGGGTTGCTCGGCGGCGTGGTCGCGGCGATCCTGTTCCGCCGCCGCAACGACACCGGCGAGTCCGACCGTCTCGGCTCACCGAGGATGACGCTGCCCTGACGGCGCGTTGATCGAACCGCGGGACGTCCTTGCCCGCGGCCACCTGCCCGCCTACCGTTTCCGCATCAGCACGGGGTGATCCCGAAGCGGAAAGTGACGGTACGCCATGCGCGAGGTCGATGTCGCCGTGATCGGGGCCGGTCCCGCCGGGCTCTTCGCCGCCTACTACGCCGGTTTCCGTGGACTCTCCGTGTCGGTGATCGACGCGCTGCCCGAGCCGGGCGGTCAGGTCACCGCGATGTACCCGGAGAAGCTGATCCTCGACGTCGCCGGCTTCCCCGCGATCAAGGGCCGCGAGCTGGTCACGAACCTGGTCGCGCAGGCCGCGCCGTTCCGTCCCGACTACCGGCTCGGCGTACGCGCGGAGAAGCTGTCCTACCTGGACGGCCGGCCGGTGCTCGGCCTCGCCGGCGGTGAGCAGCTCAGCTGCGGCGCGGTGCTGGTCACCGGTGGGCTCGGCAGCTTCACGCCCCGGCCGCTGCCGGTCGCGGAGAGCTTCACCGGCGGTGGGATCGTCTACTTCGTGCCGCAGCCCACCGAGTTGACCGACCGGCACGTGCTCATCGTCGGCGGCGGCGACTCGGCGTTCGACTGGGCGGCCACGCTCGCCCCGCTGGCCCGGTCGGTGACGCTTGTGCACCGGCGGGACCGCTTCCGGGCGCACGCGGCCACCATCGAGCGTGTCCGCGCGCTGCCGGTGCGGATCGTGGTCAACGCCGAGGTGAGCCGGCTCTACGGCGAGGAGACGGTCACCGGCGCCGAGCTGACCGTACGCGGCGGCGAGGTGGAGACGCTGCCGGTGGACACCGTGGTGGCCGCGCTCGGCTTCACCGCCGACCTCGGCCCGCTCGCCGAGTGGGGGCTGAACCTCGACCGCCGGCACATCGTGGTGGACAGCGCGATGGCCACCAACCTGCCCCGGGTGTTCGCGGCCGGGGACATCACCGAGTACCCGGGCAAGGTCCGCCTGATCGCCACCGGCTTCGGTGAGGCCGCCACCGCCGTCAACAACGCGGCTGTCGTCATCGACCCGACCGCGCACCTGTTCCCGGGTCACTCCTCCGACGGCACCTGACGCCGACCGGCGTCAGGGCAGGCCGACCAGGTCGGCCATCAGGCCGATCTGGTGGTCGAAGTACTCGTCGCGGTGCGGCAGCGCCCGGTTGATCCGGCCGAACAGCTCGAAGCTGATCAGCCCGAACAACTGGGTCCAGCCGGCCATGCCGCGGGCCAGCAGCGCGGGCGGCACGTCCATCCCGATCAGCTCGACCAGTTCGGCCACGTCGCCGCGCAGCGGCTCGGGTAGATCCTCGTCGGGCGGGGCGAGCCGGCCGGAGGCCAGGCCGTCGCGCAGGATGCCGACCAGGGTCACCGGAGGGCGCTGGGCCGGCACGACGGTGTCGTCCGGGGCCGCGTACCCGGGCACCGGGCTGCCGTAGAGCAGCGCGTACTCGGCGGGGTGGTCGAGCGCCCACACGCGGGCGGCCCGGCAGGCGGCGAGCCAGCGTCCGCGCAGGTCGGCCTGGTCGGCGGCGGCGTCGGCCGCCTCCACCGCGTCGCCGAGCGCGTCGTACGCCTCCAGGATCAGCGCGGTGAGCAGGTCGTCGCGGCTGGGGAAGTAGCGGTAGATCGCCGAGGAGACCATGCCGAGGTCGCGGGCGACCGCGCGCAGGGAGAGGTTCGCGCCGTCGGTGTCCAGGTGGCGGCGGGCGACCGTCTTGATCTCTTCGATCATCCCGGCGCGGACCCGGGCGCGGAGCGAGGGAGCGACCATGTCCCCACTCTGCCACGACGAGAGCAGCAATCAAAAGAGAGAGCACTGCTCTTGACTTGCGCCGCTTCCGTGAGTCATGCTCTGTTCCGAGAGCGGGGCTCTCGATTCGAATTACTGCTTCAGTGAAGGTGGACCTGTCATGGCACTGCACGTGATCGTCGGCGCCGGCCCCGTCGGCACCGCCACCGCCCGCCTCCTCGCCGAACGCGGCGAGCGGGTGCGGGTGGTCACCCGGCGCGGCACCGGCCCCGAGCACCCGGCGATCGAGCGGGTGGCCGCCGACGCCGCCGACGCGGACCGGCTCGCCGCGCTGACCGAGGGCGCGGACGCGCTCTACAACTGCGCCAACCCGCAGTACCACACGTGGCCGACGGACTGGCCGCCGCTGGCCGCCGCCCTGCTCACCGCCGCCGAGCGCAGCGGCGCCGTGCTCGCCACAGTCGGCAACCTCTACGGGTACGGCCCGGTCGACGCCCCGATGACCGAGGCGACCCCGCTCGCCGCCACCGGCGTCAAGGGCCGCGTCCGCAACCGGATGTGGGCCGACGCGCTGGCCGCCCACCGCGCCGGCCGGGCCCGGGTCACCGAGGTACGCGGCTCCGACTACATCGGCCTCGGCGGCACCTCGCTGCCCATGATGGTGCTGCCCAAGGTGCTCGCCGGGCACCGGGTGTTCCTGCCGGTCGCCTGGGACGCGCCGCACACCTGGACGTACGTGGGGGACGTGGCCCGTACCCTCGTCGCCGCCGCCACCGACCCGCGCGCCTGGGGACGGGCCTGGCACGTGCCCAGCGCGCGCCCGATGTCCATGCGGGCGCTCGCCGAGCGGGCGGCGAAGCGGGCCGGGGCGCCGGCGCCCCGGCTGACCCGGATGCCCTACCCGGTGCTCTGGCTCGGTGGTCTGGCCGACCCGTTCGCCCGGGAGATGCGGGAGACCGCGCACCAGTTCGCCGGGCCGTTCGTGATGGACTCCACCGCGGCCAGCGAGACGTTCGGGATCGAGGGGACGCCGCTGGACCGGGTCGTCGACGAGATGGTGACCGGCCTGCGCGCCGCCGCGCCCGCCGCCGCCCGCTAAGGGCGGCGGGTGGGGCCGAAGGCGGCGACGAGCACCGCGACCAGAGTCAGCGCCGCGCCGAGCAGCGTGTCCAGGCCGGGGTGCGAGGCGGCGGTGGGCAGCAGCAGGTCCAGCAGCACCGCGCCGACGATCTGCCCGGCGATCGTGGCCAGGCCGAGCAGCAGCACCCCGGTGAACCGGACGAGGGCGGCGGCCAGCGCGATGAACACGATCCCGAGCGGGCCGCCGAGATAGAGCCACGGCTCGTCCGGGAACGCGCCTGCCGGCCGTCCGCGTACCGCCAGGTCCACCGCGAAGGTCACGAGCAGCGCCACCGTGCCGACTGTGAAGTTCACGAGCGTGGCGGTCATGGCACTGCCCGCCGCCGCCCGGACCCGACCGTTGACCGCCTGCTGCCAGGCGATGCCCACCCCCGCCGCCAGTGGCAGCAGCGCCAGCGCAAGCGCGTGCGGGTCGCCGAGCCGGTCGCCCACCGCCAGCAGGACGGCGAGCACAGTGAGCACCGCGCCGATCAGCCGGTTCGGGGTGACCGGCTGCCGGCCGGCCGGGCCGATGCCGGCCCGGTCGACGAGCAGGCTGCTGCCGGACTGCCCGGCCACCACCGCGACGGTGAAGACCGCGACGCCGAGCGCGCCGATGGTCAGCCCCTGCGTCGCCACCAGGAACGCGCCGCAGACGCCGCCCAGGCATTGCCAGGGCCGCAGCGCGCCGGAGCGCAGCGCGCCGCGCAGGGCGGCCAGTCCCCGCCGGCCACCGGGGGTGGCGGGGACCAGCACCAGCAGGATCAGCAGGCCCACACCGAACGAGACCACCGCGGCGGCGATCCCGTCGGCCAGGCGTACGCCCAGCTCACCGTTGATCCGGGACTGCACGGCGACCATCACGCCCGAGGCGGTGGCCAACCCGACACCGGCGACACGTCGCCCGGTCGACAGCGTCTGCGGTGCCGGTGGTGCCGCCGTCCCGGTCCGGCTCACTCCTGCTCGGCCAGCGGGCGTCCGTCGAAGTCGACAGCCGAGTAGAGGGCGAGCTTCTCCAGGCGGTGGTACGAGTCGATCACCCGGATGGTGCCGCTCTTGGAGCGCATCACGATCGACTGGGTGTACGCGCCGCCGGAGCGGTAGCGCACGCCGCGCAGCAGGTCGCCGGAGGTGACACCGGTGGCCACGAAGAAGCAGTTGTCGCCGGTGACCAGGTCGTCGGTGAACAGCACCCGGTCCAGGTCGTGCCCGGCGTCCAGCGCCTTGCGACGCTCGTCGGAGTCCTTCGGCCAGAGCTTGGCCTGCATCATGCCGCCCATGCACTTGAGCGCGCACGCGGCGGTGATGCCCTCCGGGGTGCCGCCGATGCCCATCAGCACGTCCACGTCCGACTCGCCGCGGGCCGCCGCGATGGCGCCCGCGATGTCCCCGTCGGAGATGAGCCGGATCCCGGCACCGGTACGCCGGATCTGCTTGATCAGGTCGTCGTGGCGCGACCGGTCCAGCACGCACACGGTCACCTCGGCGGCGTCGGTGCCCTTGACCTTGGCGATCCGGTTGATGTTCTCGGCCACCCCGGCGTTGATGTCCACCACGTCGGCGTACATCGGGCCGACCGCCAGCTTCTCCATGTAGAAGACGGCGCTCGGGTCGAACATCGCGCCGCGCTCGGCGACCGCGAGCACCGCCAGCGCGTTCGGCATGCCCTTGCTCATCAGCGTGGTGCCGTCGATCGGGTCGACCGCCACGTCCACCTCGGGGCCGGTCCCGTCGCCGACCTCCTCGCCGTTGAACAGCATGGGGGCGTTGTCCTTCTCGCCCTCGCCGATCACCACGACGCCGCGCATCGGGATCGAGTTGATCAGCTTTCGCATGGCGTCGACTGCTGCGCCGTCGCCGCCTTCCTTGTCGCCCCGGCCGACCCAGCGGCCGGCGGCCATCGCCGCGGCCTCGGTGACCCGGACCAGATCGAGGGCGAGGTTGCGGTCGAGATCCTGGGGCGTCCGCGTCCTGGTGGTTGTCATGGCGGCCTCCTCGCGACGTTGCGGGGTGGGACCGGCGGCCACCGCCGCCGGTTTTGTCGCTGATCCTCACACGATCTCAGGTTCGCCGTCCCGGCGGGGCGGAGGAGGCCAGGATCACGTCACCCGGTGGGCTGCGACAATGGCCGGGTGGAAGCCGCACAGCCTGCCGACCGCACACCGACCGACGCCACCCCGCCGGAGGGCCAGCCGCCGGTCCGACCGGACGGCGCCCCGGCCCCGTCCGAGGGTCAGCCCGCGCTCGTCGCGGACCGGGGCGAGCCGGCCCCCGCGGTGGACACCCCCGCGCCGCCGGCGGGCAAGGAGAAGGCCCGCTCCGAGCGGTCGCCGAAGGACATGGCGCTGTCCCTGCTGATCCTGCTGGTCCCGATCGCGCTGCTGCTCGCCTTCTACCGGGGCTTCCTCGGCGGCGACTCGCCGGTCACAGTCGACCCGGCGCCCGCGCTGGAGCAGGCCCGCTCCGCGAACGCCTTCCCGGTCAGCGAGCCGACCGGGCTGGGCGACGACTGGCGTACGGTCAACGCCCGCTTCCGGACCGAGGCGGACGGCTCGACGCTGCGGATCGGGTACGTGACCCCGGAGGGCCGGGGCGCGCAGCTCGTGGAGAGCAACGTCCCGGCGGAGAAGCTGCTGCCGGCCGAGCTGACCGAGGGGCAGCCGCAGGGCGCGGCCGACCTGCCCGGCGGGCTGAGCTGGCAGCGCTACACGGCACGCGGCAACGAGCAGGCGCTCGTCCTGCTGGAGCCGAACCGTACGGTGATCGTTGTCGGTGACGCGGGGGAGACGGAGCTGCGCAAGCTCGCCACGTCGCTGCGCTGACGTCCTCCCTCCGGGTGACGCGGGATTGCGGAACCCCGCTTCCGGGAACAGAAGGGACATCGAGCCCGGACGACCCACCTGGAGAGGTTGACGTGAAGATTCGACGCTTCAGCGCCACCGCGTTCGCCGCGGCGCTGCTCATTCCCGGCCTGGCGGCCTGCAACGGCAACGGGACGACGTCCGACGCCTCCGCGACCCCGAGCGCCTCCGGCAGCGTCGCACCGAGCGCCACGGCGTCCAGCAGCGCGGCCAAGCAGGCTCTGCTCGACTCCACGAACGCGATCCGTGAGGGGAACTTCAAGTTCTCCATGACCGGCGCGGGCTCCACCGCCGAAGGGCAGGTGCACGAGCCGAGCCAGAGCGCCGACATGCGGATGACCATCGGCGACCCGTCGTCGGACCTGATGATGAAGCTGGACCTGATCCACGCCAAGCCGGACAGCTGGGTCAAGCTGGAACTCGGCGGCACCGCTGCGGCGCAGATCCCCGGCGTGAAGAACCTCAACACCGGCAAGTACCACCACCTCGACCAGAACCGGGTCAAGGGCAACCGGGCGCTGGGCTTCGACTTCGAGAAGCTCGACCCGGCCGGCAGCGCCGTGCTCACCCAGGGCATCACCGAGGTACGGCAGACCGGCGAGGGCGCGTACGAGGGCACCGTCGACGTGTCGAAGGCCGCCGAGGCGGGCTCGCTCGACCCGGCCGTGATCACCGCGCTCGGGGCGCAGGCCCAGTCGGTGCCGTTCACCGCCAAGGTCGACACCCAGGGCCGGCTCAGCGAGATGGTGCTCAAGATCCCGGCCGCCGGGCAGAGCGCCGCGCAGGACCTGAAGATCACCTACACCGACTACGGCAACGCGGCGCCGGCCCAGAAGCCCTCGGCCGACCAGGTCGTCGAGGCCCCCGCCGAGCTGTACAACCTGTTCAACTGAGGTCTGCGGTGGGGTTCGGCGATCGCGCCGAATCCCACCGTCACTCCTCGGCGCGCTGGCGGGCGGCGTCGATGCGGGCGCGGGCGCCGTCCAGCCAGCGCTGGCACACCCCGGCGAGCTGCTCGCCGCGCTCCCAGAGGGCGAGGGACTCCTCCAGCGAGGTGCCGCCCGCCTCCAGCTTCTCCACCACCGAGGCCAGCTCGGCGCGGGCCTGCTCGTAGCTGAGCTGTTCGTCCTGCTTCGTCCCGGTCATCGTCTCTCTTCCCTCAGCCGTCGACGGTGGCGGTCAGCTCGCCCTCGGCGAGGCGTACCCGCAGTGGATCGCCCTTGGCCACCTCGGAGGCCGCGCGGACGACGTGGCCGTCGACGCGCTGCACGATCGCGTAGCCGCGCTCCAGCGTGGCCGCCGGGGACAGCGCGCGCAGCCGGGCCAGCGTGTGCCGCAGGTCGTCGGTGGCGCCCCGCAGCCGGTGCTCCAAGGACCGGCCGGCGCGGTCGCGCAGCGCGGACACGTCCACCGCCCGCTGCTCGACCATCACCTGCGGCCGGGCCAGCACCGGGCGGGAGCGCAGCAGGTCGATCCGGTGCTGCTCCCGGTCGACCAGGTGACGCACCGCCCGTTCCAGCCGGGACCGGGCCTGGCCGATCAGCCGGGTCTCCTCGGTCAGATCCGGCACGACGCGCTTCGCCGCGTCGGTCGGGGTGGAGGCGCGCACGTCGGCCACGTAGTCGAGCAGCGGCGCGTCCGTCTCGTGGCCGATCGCGCTGACCACCGGCGTGCGGCAGGCGAAGACCGCCCGGCACAGCGCCTCGTCGGAGAAGGGAAGCAGATCCTCGATGCCCCCGCCGCCCCGGGCGATGACGATCACGTCGACGGCCGGGTCGACGTCGAGCACCTTGAGCGCCCCGACGATGTCCGGCACCGCGCTCGGCCCCTGCACCGCCACGTTGATCGTGCGGAAGTCGACGGCGGGCCAGCGGCGGCGGGCGTTGGTCAGCACGTCCCGCTCGGCCGCCGAGGCTCGGCCGGTGATCAGGCCCACCCGGCCCGGCAGGAACGGCAGCCGCCGCTTGCGGGACCGGTCGAACAGGCCCTCGGCGGCGAGCAGCTTCTTGAGCTTCTCCAGCCGGGCCAGCAGCTCACCGAGGCCGACCTGGCGGATCTCGTCGGCCCGCAGGCTGAGCGTGCCCCGCGCGGCGTAGAACTCGGGTTTGGCGTGCAGCACCACCCGGGCGCCCTCGCGCAGCTCCGGCGCGCCCGCGTCCAGCACGTCGCGGTTGGTGGTGACGGTCAGGCTGAGATCGGCCGACGGGTCGCGCAACGTGAGGAAGACGGTGCTCGCGCCGGGGCGGCGGCTGATCTGCGCCACCTGGCCGTCGACCCAGACCCAGCCCAGGCGGGCGATCCAGGCGCCCACCTTCTGGCTGACCACCCGGACCGGCCACGGCTCCTCGGCCGTGCTGCGCCCGTCCGACCTGCTCTGCCCGTCCGACCTGCTCTGCCCGTCCGACCTGCTCTGCCCGTCAGACGTGCTCCGCCCCTCCTCGCCCGCGCTCACCCGCCCACCCTACGGCCCGGGACCGACAGCACCCGCGTGCGCCTCGCGGCCGCTGCCGCGCGGGAGGGCGGCACGTACGATGGGCGGGTGACTGACGCTGAGACGACTCCCCGGACCGGCAAGCGCGTGCTCCTGGCCAACCCCCGCGGCTACTGCGCGGGTGTGGACCGGGCGGTGCAGACCGTCGAGGAGGCGCTGAAGCTCTACGGCGCGCCGATCTACGTGCGCAAGCAGATCGTGCACAACAAGCACGTGGTGCGCACGTTGGAGGCCCAGGGCGCGATCTTCGTGGAGGAGAACGAGGAGGTGCCGGAGGGCGCCACGGTCATCTTCTCCGCCCACGGCGTGGCCCCCGAGGTCTACGAGCAGGCCAAGCAGCGCTCGCTGCGGGCGATCGACGCCACCTGCCCGCTGGTCACGAAGGTGCACCACGAGGCCCGGCGGTTCGCCGCGCAGGACTACGACATCCTGCTCATCGGGCACGAGGGGCACGAGGAGGTCATCGGCACCGCCGGTGAGGCCCCCGCCCACATCCAGCTCGTCGACGGCCCGGACGGCGTCGACAAGGTCACCGTGCGCGACCCGGAGAAGGTGGTCTGGCTGTCCCAGACCACGCTGTCGGTGGACGAGACGCTGGAGACGGTGGCCCGGCTCAAGAAGCGGCTGCCGCTGCTCCAGTCGCCGCCCAGCGACGACATCTGCTACGCCACCTCCAACCGCCAGCACGTGGTCAAGGAGATCGCCCCCGCGTGCGACGTGGTGATCGTGGTCGGCTCGCGCAACTCCTCGAACTCGGTCCGGCTGGTCGAGGTGGCGCTCGACGCCGGGGCCCGCGCCGGCTACCTGGTCGACTTCGCGCACGAGATCGAGGACGCCTGGCTGACCGGCGCCCGGACGGTGGGTGTGACCTCCGGCGCGAGCGTGCCCGACGAGCTGGTCCAGCAGGTGCTCGCGCACCTGGCCGAGCGCGGTTTCGGCGACGTGGAGGAGATCACCACCGCGGACGAGCGCCTGACGTTCTCGCTGCCGCAGGAGCTCAAGCGCGACATGAAGGCCGCCGCCGCGGCCCGCGGCTGACCGGGAACGGATCGGCCGCCCGCCGCGTCCAACCGACCATGAAGACTCCTCGTACGGTGCTCGTCGCACTGCTCGCCGGCCTCGCGCTGACCGCCTGCGCCGCGCCCGGCGACGGGTCCGCCGACTCCAGCCCGAACCCGAGCCCGAGTACGACGGGAGCCGCCCCCGTGACCAGCCAGCCCGACCCCGGCACCAGCCCGAGCCGCCCGGACCCGTCCTGGAAGGGTGGCCCGTCGACCCCACCGGGGGTCGGCGGCACCGTCCTCAGCGGCACCGTGCAGGCCGGCGTCGAGCCGAACTGCCTGCTGCTCGACGGCCACCTGCTCGTCGGCGGGCCGCGCGACGTGCTCAAGGCCGGTGCCAAGGTCGAGGTCACCGGCCGTCCCGAGCCGGGCATGATGACCACCTGCCAGCAGGGCACCCCGTTCGTGGTCGAGTCCGCCCGCCCCGCCTGACGACACGAAGGAGCCCCGCCCCCTACGAGAGGGGACGGGGCTCCTTCGTGTCAGCGGATCAGTCGACCGAGACGACCTCCACCGAACCGCGGCCGACGACCGCGCCCTCGGTGGTGGTGACGGCCATGTCGCCGTACAGCTCCCGGCCGGCGGCCGGGGTGGACAGGGCGGTCACCGCACCGGTGAGGGTGGCGGTGGCGCCGTTGGCCAGGGACAGCGGCGTGGACGGGGCGGAGAGCGTGCCCAGCGCCGGGGACGCGAACGAGTCCCGGTAGTCGTACGCGGTGCTCGGGTCGCTCATCGAGTAACCGTCGACCACGACCCGGTAGGTGCCGGGCGCCGGGTTGGTCAGCGTGACGGCCTCCTCCGAGTCACCGTCGGCTGCCTGCCCCACCTGGGTGGTGCCGCGGAACACCGTCAGGTCCAGGTCGGCGCTCAGGTCGGACGGGTTGCCGATCCGGGCGGTGAACGAGGTGGCGCCCGCGGGCACCTCCACCACGTACTCCTGGCTGGCGCCCTCGGTGATGCTCGGCCGCTCGGTCCGGACGCTGGCCAGCGGGCCGCCGACGCCGGTCACCTGGACCGGGCCGAAGGTGTTGGTCAGGCTCCAGCTCACCGGGGACGGGGTGCCGGCGGTGACCGACGGGAGCTGGACGACGGCCGGCTCCACCTTGACGCCCTGCACGCGGGCCTGGAGCCGGAACGGGTTGTCCAGCGCCGGCGAGGTGCGACGCGCCTCCACCTCGATCTCCCACACGCCCGGCAGCGGGTTCTGGTAGTCCCGCTCCTGCGGCTTGCAGACCGCGGCGTCGGAGAAGTTGGTGTAGCAGGCGGTGCTGGCGGTGCTCTCGACCGGCACGCCGTACGGGTTGATGGCGATGAACCGGGTCTGCGAGCCGGTCGCGATGCCGGACAGGTTGACCTGGAGCGCGCCCGCACCCGGCGGGACGGTCACGAAGTACGACCGGAAGCCGTTGCGCTCGACCGAGCCGTCGGCCGAGAACGAGAACGCCGGAGCGGCGACCGGGTTCGAGGCGATCACGACGGTGGCGACCTCGAAGTCGACGACGGAGGTGGCCGGGTCGTCGACGGTCATGATGGCGCCGTGCGCGCCGGCGGTCATCGGCTTGGCCTTCACCTTGACGGTGACGGTCTTGTTCAGCGGCAGCCAGACCACCTTGGGGGCGCTGTAGGTGCCGTCGTTGCCGCGGAAGGCGACCTCGTGCTTGACGCCCTTGTTCGGGCCGCTGGTACGGGTCAGCTTCACCTCGTAGTGGCGGCTCTCCTTGACCTTCTGGCCACCACGGTCGGCGGCGCAGCGGTTGTAGAGGCCGGTGCCGACGTTCGGGTTCGGCACGAACGTGCCGGAGGCCCGGTCGTAGCGGGTCAGGTTCGGCGACAGCTCGGTGCAGACCGGTGCCTCGGAGGTGTAGGTGCGGGTCTGCACGCCCTTGGCGAGCAGGCTCCACGCGCCCGGCACGTTGAACATGCCGTAGCCCTGCGCGTACGTCGGGACGCCGGTGATCGGCTGGCCCGAGGTGTAGACGGCCCGGCGCAGCGCGGCCGGGGTGACGCCCTTGCCGGTCGCCTTGGCGGCCGACAGCAGCAGCGCGGCGGCGCCGGTGGCCTGCGGGGCGGCCATCGAGGTGCCGTTGAGCATCTGGTAGCCCGGGGGCAGCGGGTAGCCCGCCTCCGGCACCGGGTTGCCCGCCTGCCAGGTCGGCGCGGTGGAGATGGCCGAGCCGGGGGCGGTGATGTTCGGCTTGAAGCCGCCGTCCTCACGCGGGCCGCGCGAGGAGAAGTTGAACAGCGCGTTGTCCTTGCGGACCACCGAACCGTAGTTGGCCAGCCAGGTGTCCTTGCTGACGCTCGCCGCGACGCTCACCACGTCGGTGGCGACCGACGGGTCACCGACCGTGTTCACGCCCGGACCGGAGTTGCCGGCCGAGATGAACAGCTGCACACCGTAGGTGTTGATCAGGTCGTTGTAGAGGACCGCGCGGGCGTTCGAGCCGTCGTTGAGCGCGGGCAGACCGCCGATCGACATGTTCACCACGTCGACCTTGCGGTTGATCACCAGGTCGGCCATGCCGGTGGTGAGTGCCGCCGCGGTGCAGCCGCCACCCCACGAGCAGGCGCGGGCGGAGACCAGCTTGGCGCCCGGGGCGGCGCCGTCGAAGGCGCTGTTACCCAGCATGTCGTTGGCGGCGGTGATGCCGGCGACGTGGGTGCCGTGGGTGCTCTCGATGATGCCGATGTTGACGTAGTCGACCAGACCGGGGCCGCCGACCGGGGCGGTGTTCACGTTGCGCCGGTACTCGACGACGAACGGGATCTGCTCGCGTACCGCGGTGGCGGGGTTGTCGGTGCCGAAGCGGCCGACCTGGAACCGCTCCTTGTACGGCCGCATCACCTCGTCGTCGGTGAAGTCGTTGTTCTGGTTCGCGTCGACGCGCACGTCACCGTTGGCGGGGTTGTAGAGCACGCCCCAGAAGTCGGTGGTGTCGCCGTCGCGGTTGAGGTCACCGCGCGCGTCGCTGTTCGCGGTGATGTTTTCGCGGAAGACGTTGAACCGGTAGCTGCCGGCCGGTGCGGTCCACGTGCCGAGCGAGGTGGTGAACGCCGGGCCACTGACCTCGGTCAGCATCGGCCGCCAGGAGGCGTCCTCCAGCGGGTCGGTGGCGGTGACCCAGTCGACGATCTTGCGCTCGCCGGTGGTGGTCGTCTGGAGTGCCGGCTGGTCGAGGTCCACACCGGAGTCCATGATGCCGATGGTGACGCCGCGGCCGTCCCACTCCGGGTGCGCGGCCTTGAAGGCCTCCGCGCCGGTCTCGTTGGTCGGCATGTACGGGTTCACCGCACCGGTGTCACCGCCCGGCCCGGCCAGCGCCTGAGCCTGGGTGGCGGACTTGGCGCCCTTCGGTGCCGCCTCGGGCGCCGGGTCGGGGAGCTTGATGGTCTCGTCCAGGTCGACGGCGGCGACACCGGGCAGCGTGGCGGCCTTGAGCGCCTTCGCGGTGGGGACCTTCGCCAGCACGTAGCCGATCTGGTCGTACCGCTGGCTGACGGTGGCGCCGAGGCCGGTCAGGCCGTCGACGACCTTCTCGGCCGAGCCCTTCTTCGCCGCGATGATCATCGTGACGGTCGGCGCGTTCTTCGCCTCGGCCTCGTCGAGCAGCTTGGCGTCGTGTGCGCCCAGTGCCTTGGCGGCGGCCGGCAGCGAGGGGTCGGCGGCGGGGGCGGCGCTCGCGGTACCGGCGCCACCTCCCACGGTCAGGGCGCCGGCCGCGAGGACCGAGGCCAGAAGCGCGGCGGACGGTCGCCGGCTGCGCGTGCGGGGTTTACTCAACGTTCTCTTCCTCCAGAGAACAGGGCCCTCGAGGGGCAGGGCACGTGTGACGGTGATCCTGCGTGTCACGACGACATGTGTCACTACCCGGCCTCGGTTTGTGATCAGTCCGTGACACGGATCGGTCTACGTCACCGCGCGTGCCGTGTTAGGCGTCGACGTCCGTCGACCTTTCGGCCGATGTGGACGGCGTGCCCAGCAACTCGGGTGCCTGCGGCTGCCTCGGCGCCAGCTCGACCTGCGCCGGCGCGGCCAGCTCGTCGTCGGAGACGCCCAGCTCGGCCAGCTTGCGGGCGCTGACGAGCACCCGCGCCTCCAGCGACCCCACCGCCCGGTTGTACGCCGTCACCGCACCGCTCAGCGAACTGCCGAGCTTGCCCACGTGGTCGCCCAGTGTGGACAGCCGCCCGTACAGCTCGCGGGCCAGCGAGTGGACGGTGGCGGCGTTACGCGCCAGCGCCTCCTGCCGCCACGAGTAGGCGACGGTGCGCAGCAGCGCCACCAGCGTGGCCGGCGTGGCGAGCACCACGTTGCGGGCGAACGCGTGCTCCAGCAGGGACGGGTCGCGTTGCAGTGCCACGTCGAGGAACGGGTCCGCCGGCACGAACAGCACCACGAACTCGGGCGTCTGGTCGAACGCCGACCAGTAGGACTTGGCCGCCAGGCCGTCCACGTGCGCGCGCAGGTGCCGGGCGTGCGCGTCCAGGTGGGTGTCGCGCCCCCGCTCGTCGCGCGCCTCCATCGCGGTCAGGTACGCGTCGAACGGCGCCTTCGCGTCCACCACCACCGTCCGGCCGCCGTGCAGCCGCACCACCAGGTCGGGGCGTACCCCCTGGTGGTCGGTCGCGGCGGTGACCTGCTCGCTGAAGTCGCAGTGTTCGAGCATGCCTGCGGCCTCGACGATCCGGCGGAGCTGGTGCTCGCCCCAGCGGCCCCGCACCTGCGGCGCGCGCAGCGCGGCGACCAGCTGCTTGGTCTCGGTGCGCAGCTCGCCGGAGACGGCGCTCATGGACCGCACCTGCTCGCGCAGTTCGGCGTACGCGTCGACGCGGTCCCGCTCCAGCTCCGCCACCCGCTGCTCGTAGCGGTGCAGCGTGTCGTGCAGCGGCGCGACCGCGCGGGCCACCGCCTCCTGGGACTGCGCCGTCGCCTCGTAGCTGAGCGCCCGCATGGACTGCTCCAGCCGGCCCTCGCCGGCCTGGGTGGCGGCGAGTGTCGCCTCCAGGCGGGCGATGTCGGCCGCCGCGCGCGCCCGCGCGGCCAGCCAGCCCACCGCGCCGCCCGCGGCGAGGCAGAGCACCACCACGGCCAGCGTCGCAAAGCTCATGGCCAAGAGCTTGCCAAACGGGTACGACGAGCGCCCGGTGGGTACGTTCGAGTCATGGAGTTCGCGTTGTGGCTGGTCCTGATCCTGCTGCTCGGAGGTGCGTTCGTGTTCTGGCGGAGGGGGAGCAGATCGCGCCGGGCGAACGAGCTGGCCGACGCCCGCGCCGAGGCGCAGCGCTGGTACGAGCGGCTCGGCGGCCAGCTGATGAACCTGCACGGCGACGCTCCGGCGGTCCGGCAGGCGCTCGCCGACGCCGGTGAGCGGTACAACGCGGCCGGTTCGCAGCTGGAGCAGGCGACCACGCCGCGCCAGTTCGGGCTGGCCCGGGAGACCGCGCTGGAGGGGCTGGCGTACATCCGGGCGGCGCGGACCGCGATGGGCATCGACCCGGGCCCGGAGCTGCCGCCGCTCGCCGCTGCCCAGGGCGCCGGCGCGCTCACCAAGGAGCGCCAGGTCGACGTGCAGGGGCAGACGTTCCGGGCCGGCCCGCAGCCGGGGAACGCGACGCCCTACTACTACCCGGGTGGCCGGTTCCAGGGGCGGCCGGTGCCGGCCGGCTGGTACTCCACGCCGTGGTGGAAGACCGCGCTCGGCGCAGGCGTCGGTGTGGTCGGCGGTCTCCTGATCGCGGACGCGCTGTTCTCACCCGCGTTCGCCGACCCCGGGTACGACGCCGGCTACCAGGAGGGCTTCGGCGACGGCCAGGACTTCGGCGACCAGGGCGGCGACATGGGCGGCGGCGACACGGGCGGCGGTGGCGACTTCGGCGGCGGCGGCGACTACGGCGGCGGCGACTTCGGTGGCTTCGGCGGCGGGGACTTCGGTGGTGACTTCGGCGGCGGCGACTTCTAGGCGACGCCGCCGCGTCAGGCGCCGCGCGCCAGGCGCCCGCGCGTCGGGCACCGCTCGCGTCGGGCACCGCTCGCGTCGGGCACCGCTCGCGTCGGGCACCGCTCGCGTCGGGCGCCGCTCGCGGCGCGCCGGGCGCAGGCGTTAAGTGAGTGTTTGAGATTTGGGGTGTGGCGGCGTGTCGGGTTGAGGTGAGGGAAGGCCCTCGGTAGGTCCGGTGGTGTCGAGCCAACCGTTTCC